>NZ_JAUBRH010000036.1:0-67804 GCF_036701775.1 Microcoleus sp. N9_A2
ATGTGTCCTATTTTATGACACTTTGTGCACTCTGCTTACTTTTTTTTCTGTGCTACCCCTACTTATTGAGCCGATACAAATTCTCTATACTATGCTGATTAAAGATATCGGAGAACAAGGTCTTTTAAGAATACTACAAAAATTCTGCCCCGCCGAAATTGTGGGAGATGATTGTGCGGTACTTCCGACAAATCCTGACCAATCTCTGGCGGTGACGACGGATATGTTGGTGGATGGTGTGCATTTTAGCGATCGCACCACAGGCCCTTATTACGCAGGCTGGCGCGCCGCAGCGGCGAATTTGTCGGATCTCGCGGCAATGGGAGCAACCCCTCTGGCGGTGACGGTAGCCCTGGCTGTGGCGGCGGATACGGCTGTGGATTGGGTGGAAGAGTTTTATCGGGGGATGACGGCTTGTTTGGAAGTTTATCATACGCCGATCGCCGGTGGGGATGTGGTGCGATCGCCCGTGGTGACAGTTGCGATTACGGCTTTTGGACAAGTTGAGTGCGATCGTACCATCTGTCGGTCTAATGCGCGATCAAATTGGGCGATTGTGGCGACTGGCGTGCACGGAGCCTCCCGCGCGGGATTAGAATTGTTGTTGAATCCAGAATTTGGGATCAATCTGGAAAAGGGCGATCGAACTTCCTTAATTCTCGCTCATCAGCAGCCTAAACCGAGACTGGATGTTTTGCCGATTGTTTGGGAAATTTTAGATGCTGCGGGTGCGATGGAACCCCCCCTCAATCCCCCCCTTGCTAAGGGGGGGAAGCAAGAGTTGGAAATGGAACCCCCCCTCAATCCCCCAATTACTAAGGGTGAGAAACAAGAGTCGAATTCTCTTTCTCCCCCCCTTAGCAAGGGGGGGCCGGGGGGGGTTAATCCCGCGATTTCCATCGCCGGAATGGATAGCAGCGACGGTTTAGCAGATGCGATTGTGCAAGTTTGTCGGGCTAGCGGTGTGGGTGCAAAAGTCGATCGCGCCACAATACCAATTCCTCCTATTTTAAGGGAAATCGTATCAACCGAAACAGCTTTAGATTGGGCGTTGTACGGCGGCGAAGATTTTGAGTTAGTGTTGTTTTTGCCGATCGCCCATGCTAAGCTATTGGTCGATCGAATTGGTGATGGTGCTGCGATCGTGGGAATCACTACCGAAAGCAGGGATATTTTGTTGAGTGATAGCAGCGGTATTTTTCCTGATGTTGGCTTAAAGATCGATCGAGGATTTCAACACTTCTAAATTCTCTCTTATTTCTTATCTCTTAGTCCGCGAAGGCGGACATCGTTTGTGTAGACGCGGTTTCAACCGCCGAGTCTCTCTTTCTGAGTTTGTATAGACGCGGTTTCAACCGCCGAGTCTTTCTTCTGCCGCTTCCTGTGCAATATCATTAACTGGTGGACGTTGGGAATCGTGCAATCTCCGAGGTTCAGACTTGCGCCGAAACCATCTCAAATGATTAATCTTCCACGCACCATTAATCCAGCCCATCAATCCAGAAACCAGAATTACAACCAAAAGACTCAACAACAGACTAGCTACAGCCGGATGAAGCACATCCCCTTTTTGAGGTATTCTAAACACTAGGGGTGTCTGGATATAATTTGAAACCGCAGACACCACAAGGCCTCCAGCCCCTAATCCAGTACCCCATATTTGAATAGTTCTTTCTAAAGAGCGATCGATTTCTGCTTGTTCGATATCCACAATCCCCGCTACCAAATCCACCGCAATCTTAATCAAATCAGTACCATGTTTAAAATAGCCTAAATCGCCCTGAATTTGTCGTTGAAAATACGGACAACTTCTCTCAATGAAAAAATTAAATGCGCTCAATTTATCCGTTGAAAATTGCCATTTATAAGAAATCTCAGAGAGCTTTTCCTGATAATTGTAAACGTGAATATTAATCGTATTATTAAAATCTTCGAGATATTCTAAGGCTCTTTCATAATTCAAACTTTCTCCCAGTAACTCTTTTAGTTTGATTTTGAGATAGGTTAAAGACTCATCTACATCGACATTTTCCTGGGAATCAACCTCATTGTTCGATTCAAAGTCAGCGACTTTTGTTTGTAAGCTAGCGATTGTCACCTCAATTTCTACATATAGTTTCTTAAGTAAATCATAATTGCTGCGGCTATCCAGAAAAGCTTTAGTGATTTTATGGCGGTAATAAAACAGTTCAAACAAAGGTTGAATAATTTGCCCTAATTTGTCCTCAATATCATCATCAACCAGATAAACAAAGACTTGCAGTTGACTGTTTATCGAACTATACTCAAAAATTGGAGAACCCAGTAACTCAGTATCGCGGTAAAAAGGTGGACGCACAGATGCTTCGGGGAACAGATTATTTAAACATTTATCTGCAACTTGGCGGATGGAATCTTTGGTTGGATGTGAATCAGTTTGTAATTTGTAGGTAATAAAAATAGTCTGTCCTAGCCAATCTTGATAATTATCAGGAATTAGGAGATAATTTTTATTAAATTGTTGTAATTCTGTAATTTCTAGGTTTTTATTTTCCTCGGTTTCGGGGCTGCCAATTCTCGCTAAAATGCCTTCGCTATCATCCAGAAGGCAAAACTTAAAAGAACCATCAATTTTATGGGAATGCGAGAATTTTTTGACTCTAGTGAGGGGATAACCGAGGTTGGCTTGGGAAAAAATTATCTCTTTTTCTGGGCTAAAATGTTGCCAGATACTATTAGCCCAAGTCCAGATTGAGTTAGCTTTGGTTTTGCTTTCCTGGCTGAGTTGGTAGCTGTAGATGTAGATTTGGGGATGGTCAATTTTTAGCATCGGCTTTGTCAATGCGTTTTTTCAAGCTTGCTTCTAGCTTTTTGATGTCGGGATAGGTATTGACGATTGTTTCATAACCGGGCGTGGCTTCTGCTTCTACATCATCGAGATTTTTTCTGACCAGATTTTTGATGGCATCTCTAACATCTTTAAATTGTTTGTAGAGTGTATTGATAGCATCTTCTACAGTATCATTATCAGCACCAGATTCTGCTAAAGGGAGGACTTCGGCGAGCAATCTTTCGATGAAAGGGGGAGTCAAAATTGCCGGGGCGGTGGTAATGGCGTTATAGATTTGGGACAAAATATCGACTTCGTTCATAATTTTACCTCAGAAATGGATGTTGTTTGAATGAGCAATTAGGCAAGTGTCACACTTTGATCGACTTGTAAGGTGGGTCAGTCTTAGGTTGGTTGAAAAATCAGGGTTTTCGTAACTGACGCACCCTACTAATTTTAGCGTGGGTTGATTAATTTTGCTCGGCTTGTTCAGCTTGTTCTTTTTGAGCTTCGGCGATAGTCGCTGTTACTTCAGCTAGGGGTAAGTTAAAGATTGTAGCAATTTGTTCTGTAGCCAATCCCAGACTAAACATTTTGAAAATAAGAGCTTTGTCTCGTTGTTTAGCTTTAGCTTGTTCTTCTGCTTGTCCTTCGGCAAAAACATCTTGATAAAATCGGGTTTGTTTTAAGTCGGTTAGGTTAAACATGGCGGCAACTTCCTCTCTAGTTTTTTGGGGTAATTTGTAAACAATGATGGTTTCTAGTAAGTTGATGAAGTTTTTTCTGGCTGTGGAATCCGATATTTCGGTTTCGGCTTGTCTGGCTAAATCTATGGCAAAGTTTTCGGCGGTGTTGTCTGGTTCGATTACCAGTTTAATCAATTTTATGGGTAGAGATGCTGTTTCTGATGCACTTAGTTCATTGATGTAAATACGGGTGATTTGTGGGAGGGCGAGCATTTCCTGAAAGTGGATGTTGCTTTGTCTTTCGGTTTGCCGATTTGGGTAGATGACTACCAATTGCCAAGGGTGCGGCGGTTGGTATTGTTTGAGATAGATGAATAGTTCGGCAAACAGACGGTAGTAGAGAGTTGGATCTGGTTGAAATTGGACTTCTACAACGTAGAATGGTAGTTGAGGATCGGGAATAATTGGTAGAAATAAACCGTCTAGGCGAAAAGCTAATTGTTTGACTTCTTGGGATGTAAATTGGTATTGGTTGGCACTCTCGGCGGGTATGCCCAGAAGGGCAAAAAACACAAAGGGGAATTCTTGGAAGATGTTGTAAAATATGCTATCGGTTTTCATCGATTAAATTAAATCTTTCCTTGGATTATAAGCCTATCGCACAAAACGCTCCCCAATGATAAACATCGCCATAGGGTTGTTCGTCATTATTGTAGCCTTTTAATTCCTTGAGGATCGGTTTTTTTCTATCGGCCTCGAAACTGTCCGATTCCTGCACCCATGATAGCAAATCGGAAGTTGCGGCAGACTTAAACCAGCGCTGGGTATCGTGGAGGGCTTTACCGATGCTGACTCCTGGTTTGAGCAATTCATAGAATTTTACCATCATCAAGGCGGTGGAGAGGTCGTTGACAGCCCAAAGACTGGCTAGGGTTCCCATTGCACCGGCGTGGATAAATCCTGTCGGTAATCCAATATAATCGGAGCGATTGTTGGTGTCAATTAGCGCGGTTTCGCAGGCGGAAAGCACGACTAGGCGGCAATGTTTGAATTGCAGTAACAAGATATCTGCTAATGTTAGGCATTTGTTAATATCCGCTGTTTTGCCGTCGCGCCATTCCACGTAACGATTCGATTCATCTAAATCCGATCCCGCCCTCGACTGGGAATCTCCGCCGATGATGCCGCCAGACAAGATTAAAAACGATTTTAGCGGATCGTCGGGATTGAAGGAGCCGTGACAGGAAAAGTGCGCGCAGTGGGCGTTTTCTAACTGTTCTAGATACTTTTCTAGGAGATTTGTTTTACTCGCTTCATCGCCGGGGAGAATTTGACTGAGCGCGAATTTGGGGGCGATGCTGGCGACTTCTAAATCGGTGTAGCGCAGATCGGAGGTGGGGTTTTGCAGGGCGAGGAGTTGGTCAAAATTTGGGTGGATGGTAATCTGTTGCAGGAGTTGGCAACTGGGGGCGTATTGAATGCCTTCGAGGAATCTATCTAATAAGAATTCGCCGTCGGTTAGGGGTAGGGCGTGGAGGGGGAACAGGTGCAGCAACCAGTGGGGAATTAGGATTAACCTGGTACTTGATGGCGGCAGAATTGTGGTGATTTGGAGGATTTCGGCAAGACGCTGGAGATAGTCGGAGAGTTTGGTTTGCCAGTGGGTTTTGCTTTGTTTGTAGTCGGCGCGGTAGTCGTTAACTAAGTCGATTAATTCATCGCATTGACGGTTGCGATGCACTGTCAGCACGTCGGGGTAAGTGAGGACAAAGGTGATGATTTCTTGGTCGGTGATGTACCACTCAATTAAGGCGGTGTCTGGGGTGAGGAGTTGGGTAATTTCGGTGAAAGTAATGGGTTTTAGGACTTGGGGAGTTTCCTGTTTTTGGGCGATGACTTCGGCAAGGTTGCGGGCTTTGTTGGCTTCGGCATATAAGAGTGCTTCTTGGTTGCTTTGGCGATCGAGGCATACTTGCACCATGCCTTTGTAGAGCCTATCCCACTCCCAATCGTGTTTTTGCTTGGTTTCATCTCCCGATTCTAACTCTCGTAATTTGGAGGCTCCGGTTATGGCATTTTTAAAGGTATCGTAGGCACTTTGGAGAGTTGCTGCTTTTTGGTTTGTGTTTTCTGGTTTTTCTCGGTTGATGTAGTCTAGTTTTTTCAGATAAGCCCAGCCCAGGTTATTTAAGGTTTCTACATTATTGAGCGGGAAATCCTCAAGGGTATAAACTGTTAAAGCAGCGTCAGAAAAGCCGATCGCCTGTTCCAGATTATCCGCCCGCGAACCGTTGATTCTGTCACTGTAGGCAATAGCTAGGTTATTTTGAGTCGTTGCCCATTTTTCAGGGAAATCCTCAAGGGTATAAACGGTTAAAGCAGCCTCATAAAAGCCGATCGCCTGTTCCAGATTGTCCGCCCGCGAAGCGTTGATTCTGTTTCTGTAGGCTTCTCCTAGGTTATTTTGAGTCATTGCCCATTTTTCAGGGAAATCCTCAAGGGTATAAACGGTTAAAGCAGCCTCATAAAAGCCGATTGCCTGTTCCAGATTATCCGCCCGCGAATCCTTGATTTTGTCACTGTAGACATTAGCTAAGTTATTTTGAGTCATTGCCCATTGTTCAGGGAAATCCTCAAGGGTATAAACTGTTAAAGCAGCCTGAAAAAAGCCGATCGCCTGTTCCAGATTATCCGCCCGCGAACCGTTGATTCTGTCACTGTAGGCAGCAGCTAGGTTATTTTGAGTCATTGCCCAATCTTCAGGGAAAGCCTCAAAGGTATAAACTGTTAAAGCAGCGTTATAAAAGCCGATCGCCCGTTCCAGATTATCCGCCCGCGAACCGTTGATTCTGTAACTGTAGGCATTAGCTAGGTTATTTTGAGTTTGAGCGTATTTTTCGCTTCCCGGTTCTCGATTGCTCAAAACTATTTGATAACCAGTAATTGCAATTTCAATATTATTCGCTATATTCCCGCGGGGAAATTGATTAATATGAATACTCAAATTTTCAATGAGGCCGACAATTGAGCTAATTGTTTCTGCATTTTTGCCATCAAGTAACCTCTGGGCTACTTGCTGTAAAGTTTCGGCAAAACGGGCATTGAGGAGATGTTGCCCTTTAGCCAGCATGGGGTAAATTACTTTAATATCGCTATTACTATCTTGTTCTGCTTGCAATAATTCTATGAAAAAATTTGCATACTCTTGGGGATTTTTACTTGGAGAGTTATTGCTATCTCCGTTATCATTCATATCGATAAATTGTCCTAGCTGACTGGCCAGATTTCGGAGGAAATTAGCGCCATTCTCGCCTCCTTGTTCTGCCAAGGTTGATGCTACTAACTCGCAAGTTTCCAGAAATCCGCGATCCAATAATTCAGAGTTATCCTGTAATATCTGCGGTTCGTCTCCGTTGGGGCAATTCAGCAGGGTGTGAATTAATTGCAGATAGGCTTGGGCGCGGTTTTCTTCCATTGTGGCGAGTTGTCAATAACACCGGGATTTATTTTATCATGATTGGGGGTGGGTTTTTGGGTGGCGAGAAACCGGGTTTTTGCGAAGATATTCGATGCGAGGCGAAGATATCGGAAAAAACCCGGTTTCTGAGATTGTTAAAGCAGCCTCACATTAGGTATTAGCCAGCTTCTTTTGAATCATTGCCCAATATTCAGGGAAATCCTCACGGGTATATACTGTTAAAGCAGCCTCATAAAACGATCGCGCCTTTTCGATATTTTCATCCCGCGAACCGTTGATTCTGTCATTATGGGCATTACCTAGGTTATATTGAATCATTGCCCAATCTTCAGGAAACTGTTCGGGGTTACGAACAGTTAAAGCAGCCTCAAAAAATGCGATCGCGCGATCAATATTTTCGGCCCGCGAACCGTTGATTCTGTTGGCGTAAGCAGCAGCTAGGTTGTTTTGAGCCATTCCCCAATCTTCCGGGAAAGCCTCAAGGGTGTAGACTGTTAAAGCAGCGCCATAAAGGGCGATCGCCATTTCCACATTTTCCGCCCGCGAACCCTTTATTCTGCTAATATAGGCAGCAGCTAAATTGTTTTGAGTTTGAGCAAATTTTTGGCTTCCGGGTGGCCGATTATTCAAAACAATCTGATAAGCAGCAATGGCAATTTCAATATTATTCGCTCTATTCCCACCCGAAAAATTGCTAATATTAATCGTTAAGTCTTCCACCAGGCTGACCATTGACTCAATAGTTTGGGCATTTTCTCCAGCAATTAACCTCTGCAATACTTGCTCTAAAATCCCAGGAAAACTGTCATTGAGGAGATGTTGTCGTTCAGCTAGCATGGGGTGAATTACTGCTGCATTGCTAGTGCTAGCATCTTCTGCTTGCAATAATTCTAGGATAAAGTTTGCATACTCTTGGGGATTTTCACCTTCGGAGTTATCGCCATCGTTGATATCGATTAATTGTAATAGCTGACTAATCAGATTTCGCAGGAAGCGAGCACCGTTTTCTCCTCCTTGCTGTGCCATTTTTTCTGCTACCAACTCGCAAGTTTCCAGAAATTCGACATCCAACAATTCTATATTATCTTGCAATATCTGCGGTTCCGATCCGCTGGGGCAATTCAGCAGGGTGTGAATTAGTTCGAGGTAGGCTTGGGCGCGGTTTTCTTCCATTATTGGGGAGTTGTGAATAATATCGGGATTTATTTTATCATGGTTGTGCGTGTGGCGAGAAACCGGGTTTTTGCGAAGATATTCGATTAGATGCGAAGATATCTGAAAAAACCCGGTTTCTGAGATTCTGCGTGTGGCGAGAAACCGGGTTTTTGCAAAGATATTCGATTAGTGGGGAAGATATTGGAAAAAACCCGGTTTCTGAGATTGTGCAGGGGTAGTAATTATTCAAAATCTCTAGACAAATAATGTGGCTACCGACACGCTAAAACCGGGTAACAAAGGACTGGTTAAATTATCTTCTTTAAATAAAGTCATCGCTAATTTCAAAATTCCGCTTTCCCGACGGTAAATTTCTACTTTTTGCTGTATGCGGTCAAATATCCAATATTCGCGCACGCCTTGAACTGAATATAATTTTAGCTTGGATTGGCGATCGCGCTTTTCATTCTCTTCACCGGGAGACATCACCTCTACCACCAACTCCGGTGCACCCGCCAAATGTCCGGCTTCATCTAATATCTGTGCTAAACATTCATAGCTTACCCAAACTACATCAGGAATAACATTATCACTATCCGTGAAAATAAGACCCGGTACCTGGACAGCTTTACCTAACTTCGTCTGTCTTGACCAAATAGTTAATTCAACACAAACATTGTTAGCAACGTCTTGATGTTCCCAGTGAGGTGCTCTTGTCACAACCAATTCTCCTTCGATTATTTCGTAACGGTTGCCGTTATCGGGTAAGGATTCTAAATCAGCGCTTGTC
This sequence comes from Microcoleus sp. N9_A2, assembly GCF_036701775.1. NCBI lineage: Bacteria > Bacillati > Cyanobacteriota > Cyanophyceae > Oscillatoriales > Microcoleaceae > Microcoleus > Microcoleus sp. N9_A2. The sequence continues at coordinate 8,919 of NZ_JAUBRH010000036.1, forward strand.
CAGCGAACTTTTTCTGTGGTTGACATAGCTTTGACTCCGCTCTGTTCTATTTTAATTATATACGAGTCTTTTCATAATTTGACCGCAGATGTTGGCGGATGTACGGGGATGGACGCAGATGAATCATGGGTTGGCCGCGAGAAACCGGGTTTTTGTGACAATCTTTGGTGAAAGGCGAAGATATCGGAAAAAACCCGGTTTTTGAGATTGTTTCTAATGCCTACACAATTCTACCTTGGGCATTAATCTATCTAAGATTTGCTCGATCGCAATTGCCGTCCAATCAATATCAGCTTCGGTTGTTTCGCGTCCCAGTGTCAAGCGAATTCCACCAACCGCGCCGGTTTCATCATATCCCATTGCCAATAATATCGGACTGGGTGTTAGTTTGCCGCTGCTACAAGCCGCACCGGAACTAATGCCAATTCCGGCTAAATTTAGCTGTCTCACCAGAGTTTTGCCTGTGATTCTCTCTGTATCTCTCTTTTGGTAAGGGCGACAGGATGGGGAGACAATGCAAAAACTGGTGTGGTGCGGCAGTCGGTAATATCGATCGCCCGTGGGGACTAAACTGGGTATGTGGGATAATTGGTCAAAAAGTCGATCGCGCAATCCAATCAACCTCGGCGTTTCCACATCCATTTCCTGCAAAGCCAACTCCGCCGCCACTCCAAAACCGACGATTGCGGGCAATGCTTGCGTCCCTGAACGCAGTTTCAACTCTTGTCCGCCCCCGCCGAACATTGGCACCAATTCGAGTCCTGGACGCACGTACAGCGCGCCTGCACCTTGCGGCCCGTAAAGTTTGTGACTGGAAAGCGAAAGCAAGTCTACGGGGAGTTTCTGCACGTCAATCGGTAGTTTGCCGGCAACTTGAACTGCATCGGTGTGAAACAGGATATTGCGATCGCGCGCAATTTGTCCTAAAGTCTCTATTGGTTGCAGTGTACCAACTTCGCTTTGTCCGTAGATGATCGAAATCAGCACTGTGTGCGATCGCAGTGATTCTTGCAAATCCAAAGGATGAATTCGCCCGTACTTATCGACTGGTAATCGCGTTATTTCCCATCCCAATTCTTCGAGTTGTCGCGCCGTTTCTGATACTGCCGAATGCTCTACACTGGAAATAATGATATGCTGGGGTTTTGTATAAAGACGCGCAACTCCCATAATTGCTAAATTGTCCGCTTCAGTGCCGCCCGAAGTAAAAATCATCGATTCCGGTAGCGCATTAATCAAGCTAGCAACCTGCATTCTGGCTAATTCTAAAGCAGTTGCCGCCCTTTGTCCCCACTCGTGCAAACTAGAAGGATTTCCCCACTGTTGAGTGAGAGCTTTTTGCATGGCTTCAATTGCTTCTGGGCGTGTAGGTGTCGTCGCGCTATAGTCGAGGTAAATTTGCATGGCTTTAATTAATGATGAACTAATAATGAATGAATGACTACCTAATGAATAAGGCACTTATCCTAAAGGCATTAATGATTATTGACTAATGACTCATGATTGTTAAATTATGACTGATAACAACTGCCAAATGCCAACTGTCAACTGTCAACTGTCAACTGTCAACTGTCAACTGTCAACTGTCTAATGACTTCCTGGTTTACAAACGTTGTACTCTTCGTGGGACAAAACTTTTTGGGGAATTAAGTAAGTGCCGCAATCTTCACAAAGCATTCTGTAGTTGCGTGTTACAGGAATACTCACAATCCAACGGTTGTGACGCAGACGTTTGCCTCCGAAATCTCTGTAATTCTTATTTTCCCCCAAAGCTGCTATAATAGCGCGAGCTTTAGTAACTACGTGGTCTGGCAGACCTCTGAGATCGATCGCATCTCTAGCAAATGATGCTTCCCTCTCTTGTTTTTTGGTTTGTTTTTCTGCCAGCATTTCAACATATTGCTGCTGCGCCATCAACTCTTGCGTGCAGCGATGGCACGCTTTACCATATCCTTTGTGACCGCAATTAAAAATTGTTTTTCTTTTAGCCATAAAGCAGCAGTATCGGGTTTGACCCACGCCCCTGAATGCTGCTACCCTACCAGTGATGCTTCCGGCATCGAGGCAGTTCTACAAGACGTAAAATCTATTCCCTTTCATAAATTTTATAGGTTCTAAGTTTACTTTATCGAGTATGTTTGAATTGTGGGTAAGCCTATAACCTCAATAATTTTTTAAATTTTGTGACTGTATTTGATGATAATTTACTCGGTTTGTGTTGTGCTGGACTGCTGGCGATCGCTCTGGCGGCCTGCGGACAAGCCAAGCAGGAGGTGCAGAATTTGCCTCCGAGTCTGCCTCCGCTGCCTCAAGACGCCTTGTTGCAAGTATACTTCAATCAGTCCCTCACTTCTAATTATACAGAGCCTTATCGCGCGCAAACTAGACCTGGGGATGATTTAGAAAAGTTGGTCGCCGAGGCCGTAGCAAGTGCTGGATCGACCGTAGATGTGGCGGTTCAGGAGTTTCGCTTGCCCGGTATTGCGCGACAAATGGCCGATCGCGCGCGATCGGGAATTAAAGTCAGATTAATTGTCGAACATCTGTACAATCGTCCTTGGAGCGATTATACAGCCCAGGAGTTAGCGAAGTTACCCGATCGAGAGCGCGATCGCTACAGCGAATTTTTGCAACTCGCCGATACCAATAAAGACGGCAAATTAAGCCCGGAAGAAATCAAGCAAAATGATGCTTTTGTAATTCTCAAAGATGCCGGAATTCCTGTAATTGATGATACTGCTGATGGAAGTAAAGGCAGCGGTTTGATGCACCACAAATTTGTAGTAATTGACGGTAAAATAGTTATAGTAACTTCTGCTAATTTTACAACTAGCGATATCCACGGCGATTTCAAAACAGCAGCCAGTCGCGGCAATGCCAACAATTTGCTGCAAATTGCCAGCCCTAAATTAGCGCAACTATTTACTCAAGAATTTAACATCATGTGGGGTGACGGGCCCGGAGGGAAACCGGATAGCAAATTTGGCATCAAAAAGCCGTTTCGCCCAGTCCAAAAAGTAAGAGTAGGGAATTCGACAGTTGCAGTGCAATTTTCACCTACGAGTGCGATTTTGCCTTGGGAAAAAAGCGTTAACAGTTTGATTAACAAAAACTTGGGCAGTGCGAAAAAGTCGGTTAATTTGGCACTGTTTGTATTTTCCGCCCAACGGTTGTCAAATACTCTAGAACTTGAATCTAGGCGCGGTGTGGCGGTGCGAGCTTTGATTGACTCAAATTTCATTTATCGCCCTTACAGCGAAGGTTTAGACATGATGGGGGCGACTTTGATGCCAGATTGCGGCGCGTTAGAAGCGGACAATCGCCCGTGGAGAAAGCCGCTGACTACGGTGGGGGTGCCGCTGTTGCCAATGGGCGATCGCCTGCACCACAAATTCGGTGTGATCGACGGAAATACGGTGCTTACAGGCTCTCACAACTGGAGTGAGGCTGCCAATCACGGGAATGATGAGACGCTATTGGTGATCGACAGCCCGGTAATTGGGGCCCATTTTGACCGGGAGTTCGATCGGCTTTACAAAGGTGCAATCTTGGGAATTCCCGCCCGAATTAAACAGAGAATTGACGCTAAGAAAAAAGAGTGCGAATCAGTGCAAGCAGCATCAAAATTTTCCGATGCTAAACCTCAAATTTCTGGCAAAAAGTTAGTTAATTTGAATAGCGCAACTCAGGAAGAATTAGAAACTTTGCCAGGAGTAGGCCCGAAGCTAGCCCAGAAAATTATTGCAGCGCGGGAAAAACAGCCTTTTCAGTCTTGGGAGGATGTGGAAAACTTGCCAGGAGTCGGAAACAAAACAGTAGACAAGTGGCGCGATTTAGTCGCATTTTAAACACTAGAAAAGATTGCAAAAATACCTAGGACGGGCAAGATGCCCATCCCACAATTTTTTTACATTAGGGGAAAATTTTTTAGGACGGGCAAGATGCCCATCCCACAATTTTTTTTTCTTGTGGGATGGGCTTCTAGCCTGTCCCAAAATTTGATGCAAATAACTTCTACAATCTTGTCTATTACTTCAAGTAACTGGGTGAAAGTAAAATGCCGCAGCTAACACGATATATGTCGCTAAAAGCAGCACTCCTTCCAGCCAATTAGAACGTCCGTCGAGACTAATTAGATTAGCGATTGTCACCGCGATGGCAACTGCAACCACTTCAAACGGATTAAAGTTTAAATCCATCGGCTGATGAATCACTATACCGATAATTACCAACACCGGCGCTACCAGCAAAGCAACTAGCAAACTCGAACCCATTGCTACAGAAACTGACAAATCCATATTGTTTTTCATCGCAACTCCCACCGCCGTTACGTATTCCGCCGCGCCACCCACAATTGGTAACAAAATTACGCCTGTAAACAGCGGTGTCAATCCCAATCCTTTGGTAGTTTCTTCGACAACGCCTACGAAAATTTCTGATTCAAAAGCAACGGCAACAGTTGAAGCAACTAGCACCCCTATCCACAGCCACAAATTCGGTTTGTGCGCGGTGGATTCATCGGTATTTTGAGGATTTTCTGACTCTAGTTCTAGCAAGCTGACTTCGTAAAGATAGCTGTGAGTTTTTAAGGAAAATAGCAGTGTTAGCGCGTAAACTGCAATTAGGACGATCGCAGTTATCAACGAAAGATTCTGAATGGCTGCGGGTTCGACTCCATTGGATGTGTAAATTACCATTGTCGGCAGCAGAATCGCAATCACTGCGAGAGTCATGGTGGAACCGTTCACCCGCGCGATAATTGGCTTGAATTCTTGTTCTTTGTAACGGATTCCTCCTAGCAGCATGGAAAATCCCATAACTAAGAGTAAGTTGCTGATAATTGTGCCCGTGATGCTGGCTTTTACAATGTCAATTAAGCCAGCTCTTAGGGCAACTATGGCAATAATTAATTCCGTAGCATTGCCGAAGACTGCATTTAATAAGCCACCGATGGATGGCCCTGTGACGATCGCCACTTCTTCTGTTGCTGTACTCAACCAAATCGCCAGAGGTATAATGCCTAAAGCGGACGTGATGAAAACCGTGAGGGAACCCCAGTGCAAATACTCAGCGGCGATGGAAATGGGGATGAAAACTAACAGGGCTATGGAAAGAATTTTTTTGATTGACATAGGGAGTCAGATGGTGTATTGAAGGGTGAAATCGAGTTATCGGGGCGATCGCAAAGTTGATTTTACACTATTCAACTATTCTCTGACAATTCTGGTGGCAAGTGCGATCAATAATTGGGAATTTTTAACCGCAAATGCACGCAGATCGAAGCAGATTGAATATAATATAATTATATCGACATCCGTGAAAAGATATGTCTCAATCTGTAGTGCCAGTTGTTGAATCAAAGCAAATTGATACTTCACCCACTTTGACCTTTGAAGAATACCGATTTTATCAAACTGATTCCGACCTACAATATGAACTGTACAAAGGCAAATTAATTGCGATGCCAACCGCAACAGTTTTACATATCAAAATTTGCGAATATTTAGTTTACAAATTGCAGCGTTATTTAGCTGAACACAATCTTGACTTAGTAGCAAAAACAGGCCTGGGAGTCAGAACAGAAGAAGATACCTCTCGGATTCCTGATGTAGTTGTTTGCACTCAAAGTCTTTTAGAACAAGCTGCTGCTAGACCAGGTTCTGGCATCCTCGATTTTGAGGAAAAGCTCCTGTTAGTCATAGAGGTAGTGAGTCAAAATCGGCGCGCCGATTATGTGATTAAACGAGCTGAGTACGAACTAGCTAACGTACCTGAATATGTAATTGTTGACCCTACACCTAACAAGGAACTCGTGCGAATTTTAGCCTTTCCTGAAGGGGAAGACATCTATACCCAGACTGATTTTATGGCGGGGCAACAAATGGTATCTGTAGTATTTCCCAATCTGACATTATCAGTGAATGAAATACTGTCTCCGCCATTAGTTGAAGGGTTGATTAAAGCAGAACAAGCTCGGTTCCATGAACTTGAACAACGGGCTGAAAGATTAGCGGTGAGGTTGCGAGAATTAGGAGTAGATCCCGATCGCATTTAGGAGCTTAGATGACCCAGAAGTCATGAGTTAATTGTTATTACTTCTATCAAATCCGCGCTGCATCGGAATTATTCAGATATCTCCGATCTGCATCTGCGTGAATCTGCGTCAATCCCTTGTCATCTGCGGTTCACAAATTCTCTTTTTTTGACCGCAGATTAACACAGATTAACGCAGATGAGTTAGATATATTCCGGTTGCACAGTCCGTGATTGTTGACACTTTTTTGCGTCCATGACTGCCATCGATCGGGCTTGATACTGTGCAGCTATTCAACCCAACGCACCCGCACAAAATGAGCTTCGCGTCCCCAGAAGTCCTGACTTACAGTAATATCAACAACACTCAAATTAAACGGAATAGCAGTTGTGACGTACCGCTGAGCCAGAGCTCCCAAATCAGGAGCTAACTGAGCCGCCGCCGCTGCTGCTGCACCCAAACCCAAAAGTTGTAAAATTGGCCCTCGCGGTAAGGCTAAATTAATGCCAACAGCAAGTCCAGCCGTTAGCAGCATTGCCACCGACAAATTCGTGCCACAGCGCGGATGTACAGCTAAATCCCACTCTCCGCTGGCAATCCGCTGCAAAGCCTCGCGCACTGCCTGACGCAACTGTGCAATGTTAACGTGGCCATAAAGATAGAACCCTTGGTCTGTGGACATCCCGCCCAATAACTCATTATCGGTTCTTGCTGTCGTCGCACCAACCGATTGGCTTAGTACCCAAACAGTAGCGTGTTCCAAAGCATGAACTTGTCGCAAAGCCAATATTTCCTTCAAGCCGGGCACAAAATCGAGTTGTCGCAACAAATCAGCATCTTGAGTCCGCTGCGGGGCAAAGTCGAAGGGAAACTGGTCGGTGCGGCCGGAAGCAGAAGCAGTAGTTGTCATATTAAAACGCCTCCATTAACTCCATTAAGTGGATATTTAACATTAGCAATTCGGTTGAGAAAAAGCCGTTAACAGTTGACAGTTGACAGTTGACTTCGGAGTGCGAAGTTTTTAGGCAGGGGATTTAAGCCCCTGCCTAAAAACAATCCACCTAAAGGTGGGGGCTTAAATCCCCTGTGCTTTGGTCATAAATTATCAATAGTTGTGACTTTAAAACCTAGCAATGGCAGGTTTTGTGCAAAAATTATTAGCACTCAACCTGCCCTTACTAAAAGATCGCACTTATTCCCAGTTTATTGCTCTAGTCGCTGGCCCTCACGGAATACTCCCGGAAGTCGCCGGCCTCTGGTATCGATAATTGTGCCTTTGCCGTGAGGCAATCCCTTGCGTAACTCTCCCTCATAGCGGATACCGTTAGAGAACGAACAGTTACCCCTACCATCAAGTTCTTGAGTATAGAACTGTCCCGAACACCGACTGCCGTCAGCGCGGGTGAACGCTCCCGTACCTAAAGGCTTGCCCCCTAAAAATTGACCGACAAAGCGATCGCCATTGGCAAAAATGAATTGCCCTTGTCCAGTGGGCACGCCTACTTTTTGATCAAGAGAAAACGACCCCACATAGCGATCGCCATTAGTAAAAATAGCTGTCCCGGAACTAACTTTGCCATCTCGGAATATGCCCTCCACCCGGGCGTCGTCCTTAAATATAAATTGTCCTCGACCATTTGGTTTGCCCAGACGGAACTGCCCCTCATAGCGATCGCCGTTGGAATATATGTATACCCCAGTGCCACTGGGCAAACCGTTGACGAACTGTCCGATGTAGCTATCACCGCTGTCATAATCACACCTAACTCTACCTGTTGCGATAGCTGGCACGCAGCGACCGGTTCTAGCTTCTGTTCCTTGCGCCATTGAGGGCAAGGGATAAGTCGCGTAACTACCAATTCCCGACACTGATGCAACTAATAAAGCGATTCCACTGATCCAAGAACGGGAAATCATCAATCAACTTTCTCCTATGCGCTGTTAGATATTATCTTCTTCTGTCCTTTGTCTTTTGTCCCATTTGTTGTCAAAAGTTGGCTGAAAACCTCAATCATTTATCCTTTACGAAACTCCGGGCTTGCCGTTGCGAAATACCCCCGGAAAGCGCCTACCGCTAGCATCGATCATCGTTCCGACACCGTGAGGCACTCCCTTTCGCAATTCTCCTTCATAGCGCGTACCGTTGGGAAAAGAGCAGGTGACACTAGCGTCTAGTTCTTGATTAAAAAACCTGCCAGAACAGCGAGTCCCGTCTACGCGTACTAAATTCCCTGGGCCAAAGGGCGAACCTGCAAAGAATTGTCCTTCATAGCGATCGCCATTAGTATAAAAAAATTGACCCCGCCCAGCAGGTTGGCTGCTAATGGCATCAGTCTGAACGTTCCTGACGACTGCGAACTCTCCGACGTAGCGCTCGCCGTTGGGAAAAACGACCGTCCCAGATCTCATTGTGCCGTCTTGGAACACGCCTGTGTAGCGGGCATCATCTTTAAAAATGAATGTCCCTCTACCATTTGGCACTCCCTTGCGAAAATTTCCTTCGTAGCGATCACCATTAGCGTACACGTAGACTCCACTGCCGTCGGGGAGGCCGTTGACGAAATTTCCATCGTAGTTATCGCCTCCCTCGTAATTGCATTTCACTCTCCCCGTCGGAGGGTTTCCTTGGCAGAAGGGAGAGCGTTTTCCTTCTTCTGGTTTTGGATCAGGTGTTGGTTGAGCCATTGATGGCTGGGGATTCAAGAGATTAGTGGCGCTGCCGATACAAGAAGCAACTAATATCACCATCCCTACTTTTTGAATTGAACCGAGCATGATCAATCTCCTTTAACTTCAATTACTAATAGGGATTTTCTAAAAGCTAATACTCGCTGAAAAGTCCTCTCTTTTTTAATCCCTCTACTAATTTTACCTTCAGGTTAGAGATCTGCCCTAAATGCAAAAAGGCAAAAACTCTAATTTTTGCCTTTAGCATTTTTCCTGCTTTACTGTCAATTTTCAGCGTCGCGCTGAGTTATTCGGATTTGGGAGACGGCTAATAACTGCATTGGCGGGTTGTGGTTGGCGACTTGCGGGTTTTTCGCCAACACCTTTGGCTACCTCAACGCCGTTTTCCTCCAGAATCACGATCGGATCTGCTCCTTGCTTGAGATCGACCCGCTTCACCAACACTTGCCCGTTAGACAGCCGCTGCCCGACTTTGACATATCGGCTGGTTGGTTCATTCGGTACTTTGACAATCACTTGCGTCTCGTTCCCGACTTTTACCACCCCGCTGACTTCAGTCCCTGTAGCGAGGTCAGTAGAAGGCGGTGGCGGTGGTGCAGGAATTACTGGGATGACGGGAGGAGGTGGGGGATTTGGGTCTACCCACTGGGGCGGGCGCTTGTCTACTGGCAGTTCCGGCAGATCCGGTACTCCTATAGGTCTAGCTGCTATTGGCTGGGGCGGGCGCGGGGGTGCTGGAGGGCGAGTCTGCCGATTCGGCGCACCTTGGGGTCTAACTGCTATTGGCCCAGTTGCAGGAGGACGGGTGCCAGTAGTTCTTCTTGCCCTGGCATTGGGGTCTCTCCATTGGGGCGGGCGCTTGTCTACTGGTAGTTCCGGCAGATCCGGGACTCCTATGGGTCTAGCTGCAATGGGTTCGAGTCCAGGCGGGGATGTACGAGTACGACCTAACTGAGGAGGAGTTAGCCCTGGAACTAGGGGCGGCAAGCCAATTTGTCCCCCGGTGCCTCCGGGTAAGGAACCATTTCTGCCACCGCCACCTAACCGAGGAGCAGTTAGCCCTGGAACTAGGGGCGGCGAGCCAATTTGCCCCCCATCACCTCCGGGAAGTAAAGAGCCTCCCGGACCTCGTACTTGCTGAGTGCCTCCTCTACCGCCCGTGAATGCCGTGGGGATAACCGTCTGATCAGGCCTGTTAAGTGGGGGGGGAGCCAATAACTCGGGAAGATCGGGTAGCACGGCAACTTGTCGCTGTGGCAGTTTGGGGATTTCTGAGGTAATCCCACCCGCCCCGTTGGCTCCTGGAGGGATTTGTAATGCGATCGGCGGCAGCGGCCCAAATGGGTCTAACTGAGAAGGATTCGCTGTCACAGGGCCTTGGGGCACCGGCTGAAGCGGAAGCGTTGGATTCCTGTCCTTTTTGTTGCCGATACTGGTTTGAGCCTGTCTCGCTCGTTCGTCTGGGTTGGTCGATCGAATTAACCCTGGAGGCTGGGCGGCTACTATTGGAGACTGGAAAGTCTGAGTTCCTGGGGTGGGGCTGGCAGAGGCTGCCGGAGACGGAGAGGCTGCACTAGGGCTGGGGCTGGGGCTGGCTGTGTTGCTGCCCTCGCCACCGCAGCCTGCGATCGAGAAAGCTAGTAGTCCTATAGTCGCAAAATATAAAAGTTTGTGCATTGCCGATCGCCCCCAAATGCTTAATTTCAAGATATCCAACAAGGCTGTGCAATTACAGCCTGTTGCCGTTTATCAGTTTATCTGTGTTCGATGTTATGCGATCACTTGAAAATTGCCAAGTTTTCCTGATTATCTGATCTGGGGATGGGGCGATCGGTTTTTGGGAGCGGGTTAGGATATCAGTGGCGGTTGTTGTTTGACATATTGAATCAATTAAGGTATTTAGATCATGGCAAAAGTGATTCTCAAGCGGATTTGGCGATCGGGCTTGGTTTGTGCGAGCGTTTTGGTTGGTATGGGATCGGTGGGGGGCGAGGTGCATTCTTATTCACATCAGCCAGAAACTCAGGTGATGACATTGGTGCCCGATGTTAGTTCCCAGCCGCTCGATCGCACTATAACGGGATCGGGATTCACAACTGGCAAATTGTACTCTCAGTTTTGGAACCCATCCAATCCTGGTGCCAAACCCCCAGCCAATCAACCGGCTAAGCCACGGGGGAATCCACAGGTATTTCAAGCTAAAATCAAGCGCCGCGCGGGCGGGACGCCGGTGATTGATGTGGTTTTTAACGGCAACAAGACTTTTGAGATGATTCTCGATACCGGGGCCAGCGGCACTTTGATTTCTCAGCGGATGGCTACTGCACTGGGAGTGAGACCGGTGCGTACCATCAGAGCGGGGATCGCTGACGGTAGCGTTGTCGAGTTCCCGATCGGTCTGGTGCGATCGATTCGGGTTGGGGGTGCTGCGATCCAAAATGTCGAAGTGGCGATCGCCAAACAAATGCCAATAGGTCTGCTTGGTCACGATTTCTTTGGCAATTACGATGTCAAAATTAAAAAAGATGTTGTAGAATTTTATGTCCGCTGAGAGTGAGCCGATTCGGAAACCGATTTTGACAGTTGACAGTTGACAGTTGACAGTTGACAGCGAACTCTACATGGAAGGAAGAGGATCGGAGTAATGAATCGTCTGATTTTAATTTCTCCCCGATCAGGGTTCCGGCTTTAAACCAATTCTTTCTGGTAAAGTTATTCGCAGCTTTAGTTAAGGCTGTTTAATTTATTTCTTGAGGCAGTAGCAAAACGCAGCTAAGTGTGCTATCGTTTTGAGTGTTTCAAGAGCTACCGACCGTTAAACTATCCGTGAAATCCGGCCGCAAAAGAACGACCGCTGTTGGTGAGATCTGTAACAGTCTCCGAGTGTGGATTCACAGTTCAAGGCAAGGCAATCAATTAAACAATTCGCTGATCAGGTAGAAATTAGTTCCCAAAATGCTGCGGCTGAGGGAATTTTGGTTGGCTTTTTTGGGCCGAAGCGTCGAAAATATGTAAACTGATTAGCGGAAGATGTCCGCAAAATCGGAAATCATGAAGATCGATCGAGAAATTAATTATTGTAAATAAGGTATTCGCATGGCACAAGCGTCTGTATCTCCTGTAGTGCTGATTATTCTAGATGGCTGGGGTTATCGTGAAGAAAAAGACGGAAATGCGATCGCCGCTGCGAAAACACCCGTGATGGACAGTCTCTGGGCCGCTTATCCCAGAACTCTGATTAAAACATCGGGCCGGGCGGTAGGGCTGCCAGACGGGCAAATGGGTAACTCAGAAGTGGGTCACTTGAATCTGGGCGCGGGCCGCGTGGTTCCTCAAGAGTTGGTGCGGATCTCGGATGCCGTCGAAGACGGTTCTTTGCTCAACAACCGCGCGCTGGTTGGGCTTTGCGAGAAAGTCCGCGCCACGGGCGGCAAGTTGCACCTGACTGGTCTTTGTTCTGAAGGTGGGGTTCATTCCCATCTCAGTCATATTAAGGGTTTGCTGCAATTAGCAAAAGCACAGGGAATTTCTGATGTTTGCATTCACGCGATTACTGACGGTCGTGATACTACTCCGAAAGAGGGTGTCGAAGCTCTAGGCAAGATAGAAAGTTATATCGCAGAGGTAGGGGTCGGTCGGATTGCGACCATCAGCGGCCGCTACTACGCTATGGATAGGGACAAGCGCTGGGATCGGGTGCAGCGCGCTTACGAGGTGATGACGACTGAGGGTGCTCCTGACGGTCGATCGGCTGTGAATGTGTTGCAGGCCTCATATACTGAAGGAGTGACCGACGAGTTTGCTGTTCCGACTCGGATTTCTCCGGGGGCCGTGGCATCCGGCGATGGGATGATTTTCTTTAATTTTCGCCCGGACAGGGCGAGAGAATTGACTCAGGCTTTTGTATCTCCAGATTTTAAGGGGTTTGAACGACAGTTAATTGAGCTGCTGACGTTTGGGAGTTTTACTCAGTACGACCCGAAACTGTCGTCGGTAATGGTGGCTTTTGAACCGCAGAATTTGAACAATATTCTAGGCGAGGTGATTTCTAAGAACGGTTTGCAGCAGTTGCGGACGGCGGAAACTGAAAAGTACGCTCACGTAACTTATTTTTTTAATGGGGGTCTGGAAGAGCCTTTTATCGGGGAACACCGGGAGTTGGTGCAGAGCCCGATGGTGGCGACTTACGATGAGGCGCCCCAGATGTCGGCGGACATGGTGACGGATGGCGTGGTGACGGCTTTGGAAAAAGGCATATATTCGTTTATGGTGATTAATTACGCTAACCCGGATATGGTTGGTCATACGGGGATGATGGATGCGACGATAATTGCGATCGAAACTGTGGATAAATGTTTGGGGCGGCTGTTGAGCGCCATTAGTAAAGCTGGAGGTACGGCAATTATTATTGCTGACCACGGAAATGCTGAGCAGATGTTTGACGAGGACGGGAATCCTTGGACGGCTCACACTACTAACCCGGTGCCGTTTATTCTGGTAGAAGGCGAAGGTCGGAAGATTCCGGGTCACGGAACGGAGGTTCCTCTGAGGGCGGACGGTTGTTTGGCGGATATTGCGCCGACGATTCTGGAGCTGTTGAGGTTGCCTCAGCCCCCGGAGATGACGGGGCGCTCTATGATTGAACCCGCTAATTTTGAAGTTCGTGCCAATCGCACTCCGGTGCGAGTTCGATTGTAGAAAGTCTGGGTCAAATCTAGTTACAGCTAGGGGCACGGCACTGTGCCCTTATTCGTGCCAACTTAAGCCTGAAGCCCTTGATAAATCTCGTTTTTACCTGAGTCTCGATCCCCCTAAATCCCCCTTAAGAAGGGGGACTTTGAAAAGACTCCTGTCCCCCCCCTTCTTAAGGGGGGCTAGGCAGGGTGGATTAATTGTCGAGAGGTGAAATCTTGAAAGGCTGATTACTTCGTTGACCTTTGAGGAATGCTCGATCACAGGCCAACCAGCTTTCGGTACTTTCAGATTTCCTTTCCCGACAATTAAGCCACCCTGCTTCTTAAGGGGGGCTAGGGGGGATCTAGATTTAATAGTCAAACAGCAGTCTCTGACTACGTTTGAGCTTAAGTTGACACGCCTTGGGCAGTGCCGTGTCCCGGAGGAGTTTGTGTGCGATCGACCGAATTTGATATGATGATTGATTACCGATTACTAATTACCAATTACCTCAGATTATGAATATTGTTTCTGTGTTACAAGTTATCTGGTCTTTGTCTGCTTTAGGACTTGTGGTTTTTGTATTGCTACACAGTCCTAAAGGCGATGGTATTGGAGGGATTGGCGGACAAGCTCAATTGTTTACCAGCGCCAAGAGTGCAGAAACGAGTCTAAACCGCATTACTTGGGGTCTGTCTATTGTTTTTATGGGTTTGACTGTGATTTTGAGTGCTGGTTGGTTAACGCCTAAGTTATAAGATTTGGATTTGTAACCGCAGATGAACGCAGATAGACGCAGATAATATCAAGTTCATCTGCGTTTATTTTCGTCTATTTGTGTCTATCTGCGGTTGCAAAAATGCGGTTGTGGAAACTTACAGTAAAACCTCGATTGCTGGCTGGTTTGGGATTGGCTTTATGTTGTTTTAGCCTGATAATTTTTAGTCAGGTTAATACTCCGGCTGCAAGTCTTTCTCCTCTCCCGAATAGTTGGCCGCCTTCATATCGTTTCCGATTGCATCGGAATAATAAAATCGAGTCAACAGTTAACACTCAACCATTGAGTTTTTCAACCCCTAGTCAACAGTCAACAGTCAACAGTCAACAGTCAACAATCATTCCGGTGCAACCGGAATTGATATCACAGGTTCACCCTTTGCCGCCAACGCTGGCCAATTGGCAAGATTCCACCGATAGCGGTGATTATTTTGACCAGGTTAAGCCACCGAATTTCGGTCATTTGTTGTGGTCGAAGTTTCCGATTCAGGTTTATGTTGAGCGTCCTGTTGATGCTAATAAGTCTGAAGCATGGGTGGCTGCTGTGTTGGATGTTGTGCGGGAATGGGGGGTTTATTTGCCTTTGGAAGTGGTGGATAGTTCGGAGGTGGCTGATATTAGGATTTTACGTCTGGCTCCGCCTTTGCGTCAAGGGGTTTTGCGATCGCGCTCTGGAGAGGCTACCTATGAATTGTTCGCCCGTCGGGATGGAGATAAAACTGTTTTATCTCATCGGTTTTCGGTTTATTTGAATCCGAATCAAGTGGGTAAGTATGTTCCGGCGACGGCGCGGCATGAGTTGGGTCACGCTTTGGGAATTTGGGGCCACAGTTTGATGGAAACTGATGTGCTTTATTTTTCTCAGGTGAGAAATCCCCCGCCTATTTCAGCGAGGGATGTTAATACTTTGAAGCGGGTTTATGAACAGCCGACTCGGTTGGGGTGGGAATTGTAGTTACGCGCGAATGGAATTGGCTTCTACAGAAACCAAGTCCGCCTTCGCGGACTCTAAGAACACGATAGTTAATAGGAAAAAGAAGAAAGATGAAAGATGAAGCTTTTGGGATTGTGCCAGTTTTTGCGACTGAAACTGATAGTTTATTTTTGTTGATTCAACATCAAGCCGGACATTGGGCGTTTCCAAAAGGTCACGCGAATCCGGGGGAATCGGCGCTAGAAACGGCGAAGCGGGAGTTTGAGGAGGAAACTGGCATCCGCGATTGTGAAGTGCTTGAGGAGCCTAGTTTTGTGGAACGTTATTCCTTTGTTAAGGAAGGGAAGCCTAGTTCTGTGCAACATTATTCCTCTGCGAAGGAAGGAGAATCAATTGAAAAGACTGTTACTTACTTTTTGGCTTTTGTAAATTCAATGGAAGTTCAGTTGCAAGTAGAGGAAGTTCAAAATTCGGCCTGGACTTCCTTTGAGGATGCAGTTAAGCTGATTACTTTTGATGGGAATCAGCAAGTTTTAAGGGAAGTTAAAGCATTTTTGGACGCGAGGAATGAGTGTTAATCAGTCTTGGACGCACACTTGTTTATGTAGGCTGCGGAATGCGAACCTTACAGTATAAGTAGCGTGTTAAAGCACTTTTGGCGTCCACGACTGTTAATATTTAGTGTGGTTATATAGCAATCCTAAATGATTTGTGTAATTCTTGTAGGGGCAAACCCCCCGTGGTTGCCCCGCCTTGGCTGGGGTAGGCACGGGGGCACTACCCCTACATATTTTTACAACTGATTTAGGATTGCTATACGATCGCAATTAAGTTTGTAGTAAGGACGTTAGTGCTTAGTGGCCACCAGCTTTAAGAGAGGGCTCCAGTCCTTACTACAAACAAATTGTTTTGTTAGATACCCCACTTCTTGAAAAAGTCGGGTATCTAGGTATTGTGTGGGATTATTTGTTGGTTTTCTGGGCTTGGGCGTGGTGTTGCAAGCGAGAGAAAACGTTGTAGGCGTCGGGGCCAGGATTATCGTGTTCGAGAGCGCCGTCTATGGGGCCGTCTATGGCTTTCCAACCAGGAATTCCGCCTTTTAGTTCGGCTACTTTTCTAAAGCCTGCTGCGCGGAGAAGATTGGCAGCTTCGGCGGTTTGTTGGTCGTTTTCGCCGTAGATGTAGATGTCGCGGATGGGTTCTAAACTGGATTGTGCGCGATCGACTAATTCGTCTATTGGCATCGGTACGGCGCCGGTAATGTGGCTTTTGGTGAAGCTTTCAAAGTCACGGGCGTCGATGATTGTGAGTCCGGGTTCGCCCCAATCTAAACGGGCTTTGAGGTCGTGGCTAGATGCTTGAGCTTTTAAACCGGGAGGGGTGGGAGTAAAGTCGGGAAGTTTTTCTTTGATGTTGGAAATTTGGTCGGGAATAGTTTTCATGGGTAAAGTGTTGTTGAATGTTTTGATTGCCATTGCAATGTAACAAGATGCTTAACTTGAATTCGTCTTTCTAAAGGCAGAATCGAGCATTGAACTAAAGTCGCAGTTAGGCTGGTTTCCGGGTTATTAGCTGCGGTTGGGATCGCTACATTTGTTGAGGTTGCTAGAGCCTAGCGAGCTGTGCTTAAAATTGTTTCGATCGCATTTGGTGCAGAGATTTTGAACTGCGATCGCTCGTTTGATTCGCTATTTTATCAAACAATCACATTTTAGTCAATGCCTATTATTTTTAAATTAACTTTGCATAAGTTGTGCGTAGCCTCGCGCGGATTTTTGCGGAAAAGTTTAAATGTTTGCCAGCAAGGTTTCTGGTAAAATTTAAAAGTAAAAACAAGTATTTAAAGGTATGGATATGTCTGAGAAAAGTGAAATTGCGGTGCCTATAACTTTGACACCGGAAGAGCAAGCGGTGTGGGATGCGAAGGCGAAAGTTCGGGTACTGCTGAATTTGTGGGATTTGAGCGGCGGGAAGATGAAGGTGAAAAAGGGGGATTTGACTAAGCGGATTGTGCGGACTAATGAGACGAGTCAGAGATATGTGGAAGTGCTCGGCGAGTTGCAGGCGACTGGGGCGATCGAGTATTCGCTGGTAAATCGGGTGACGCTGGTGGAATTGACGGCGAAGGGGAAAGAAGTTTTAGCGCAGGGGCTCAAAAGTCGGGATTCTTTGTTTGAGTTTGATGGTTCTCAAATTGGTACTCGGCTGGGAAATTCTTTGTTGAAGTGGATTCGGCATCAGGATAGTGCGGCAAGTGTTGCGGTTGAAAAGGGGAAGGGGGATGTAGGGGCGATCGCATCCTATGAAGATTTTAAGGCTGTGGCGATCGATGTGTATGACAGCTTGAACCGGGATTATAACTTAGATGATTTAGTGCCGATTTATCGGATGCGTCGGGCGATCGGGGAAAGAGTCAGCCGTTCTCAGTTCAATGAGTGGCTGTTGGAAATGCAGGCTAAGGGCTTTTTTCTGCTTCAGGGGGGTGAAATGACAGATATTACGCCTGATAAAGCTGAAGACTCCATTAAGACTTCATTGGGTGAATTACGCTACTACGCAACGCGCTTAATTTCTCAAGCTTAAACGATTAAGCTTCATTCTGGTTCAGCTTTTTACCTCACACAAATCACTATGACTATTTCTCCGATTGAAGAACTCAATGCAGCTATCCAAAGTTATAACCCATTCCCAAGTGGTGCTGCCGTTGTCAGAGAACAAGACGTTTGGGAGCAGGGATTCCCTGATGTTACGACGCTGAATGCTCATGCTTCGGATGCAGTTTATCAGGCAATCAACCGAGTTCATCATGCTAGAACAGCCCGTGAAAAAGTAACTTCAATGGTCATAACAGCTAGTAAAGGAGTTGGTAAGAGCCATGTTATTAGTCGTATTCATCATCGTCTTAAAGCTGATGGCAGTGCCTTATTTATTTATGCTGGTGTGGAGACATACGACATAAACTTTGTTAATTATTACTTTCTACAAACTTTAGCAGATAGTCTCAATCATAACGGTAGTCAAGGGGTAACACAGTGGCAGGAACTAGCCGCAGCTATGGTTAACCAAGTGGAGAAAAATGTAAATTCCAATGCAGAGACTATTGCAGCTAAAGATGTAGTCGAAAAATATAGTCAAGCCGAAAATAATAACTGGGTAGATGAGTTAGTAACTAAATACAGGCGAATAAGACGCAGTGACCCTGACATTATTCGTGCCATTTTTTTGACACTCTCGGAAGACTATTCAGATTTTGCAGTTAAGTGGTTATCTGGAAAGAACTTAGCTGAAGTGAGAGCTAAGGCTATGGGATTACCAAATCCTAGCACAGAAGAGAAATATCAAAATGCTGAAGCCTTTAAGACGATTTCACAAATTTTGAGTTTGGTTAGCGAATATAAGCCTTTAGTTATTTGTTTTGATGAACTCGATTTGGATAACGGAGTTGATCCCGAAACTGGCTTAACAAGACCACTAGCGATAGCTGGTTTAATTAAGCCTTTGGTAGATGACATTAAACTGTCTGAACAAAGTAAAGGTTTTGTAATTCTAACCGTAATGATGCCTGATACATGGACACAGAAGATCAAGCTTATGCCTGGTGGAGTGGTAGATCGAGTTTCTAAAAGAGGAGAGCCAATCCGATTAACATTTATGGATGGTGACTCTATTATTCAGCTAGTTTCACTATGGATGCAAGAGTTTTATCAGTCAAGCAATTTAATCCCCCATAGCCCAATATATCCTTTTGAAGAAAACCAACTGCGAGACTTGGGCAGAAATTCTGATAGCTCTGCCAGAAGAGTGTTGATATGGTGTTCGGAAAACTTTAAGATTCTTGGTGCTGTCGATCCAAAACCATCAGAAGACCTTGTTGAAATTGAATATAATAAGGCCGTTATATCTGTTGAAAATTCCCTCACAACCTTGCTGGACGAGAAAATCACATTAGCTGATGCTCTTTGGCTGAGTTTCTCCACCATAATTGGACAGACTTTAGAAAATGTTAAAATCAATAGTCTTGAAAAGATTAAGTGCAGTCCGTCCGAAAAAAGCTACAGCATGGACTTCAAAATCATAGGTGAAGAAAATGGAAACACCGTCAAAATTGGAGTAATGGTTCTTCAAATACCGAGCGGGATGGGTGTACAAGCTGGATTGAAGCGTCTAATCGACTATAAAAAGTTTAAAATCACTCGTGGCTGCTTAGTTCGTTCTAAAGAGATTAATTCTGGTGCGACGAAAGCCCAAGGATATTTAAGCGATCTTCTGTCTCCTCAGTTAGGTGGGGAATGGGTAAAGTTGACAAAGGATAACGTCAAGACCCTTCTAGCTATCCGATCAGTTTATTGCAGTCGTGAAAATTATGATTTTACGGAGGCAGAAATTTTTGATTTTATTGCCACAAAGAAGCTAGTAGTTGATAATTATATCATCCGTGAAATTTTGAGCAATCCGTCTGGTCAGGTTCCTAGTAATTTGAGTAAGGAATGAATAAATAAGTGTTGATTGACATTGCTCTACGTCTACCAGCTCCAGATATTGAGGCTTTAATCGAAGGACGAATGATTGCAGCTATGCCTCGGATGTTTCTGAATCCGGGGCGGACATTTGCTTTGTATCCTGCCGATAATTCTAATATGCCCTTGATGAAACCTAAGCAAATGAGCTTGTTTCCAGATTCAGGTCAATTAGAACTCCCCCTGGTAATTTTAGATAAAGTTTCGATCAAAGCTTGGGCTAGGTGCGAATTGTGCCAAATGGTTAATGAGCCTGAATCATTAGAGGCTTTGTCGCGGTTAACAGTCTGGAAAACAGAGGCATTACAGCAAACTCTCCTAGAAAAACCTTATATTTTTGTAGCTTACCTGCGAGTTTATTTACTGCCTCAGCCACTGGAAATGCCAGTGCATCCCAGCGGCAATTTTGTACCTTTGCCAAAATCCCTAAATGTTACTGATTCAACGCCTGTGTTGAGCGAGTCTATCTTTGCCAAACGCCGTCAAAAGCTGGAAAAACTAGAGCCTCCTGAACATCCAGAATTGGAAGAGTTGCAAAGTGCATTAGTGCATTTATCCACCACCAACCCAAAAGCCAAACAACTAGACGCAGAAATCAAAATGTTTCTAGGTTGGAGTAGCGATAAGCCTGTAAAACCAATCAAACCGGATTTAGCTTGGATAAAGACTATAGCAGCTTTGGGAAATCGCACCAAAGAACTAGATACAGACAAAAGCAACTATCGAGCAGGAACAGACTTTGAAATTGTAGTGCGCGATAGCCTTAAGTTTTTGGGATTTACCATAGATTATGCTCACAAAGGTGGTGCTGGTGGCTTAGATTTATTATGCTCAAAACCTTACCCCTTAGTTGGCGAGTGCAAAGCCGGTAAAAAAATCCCTAATGATACAGCAGTTCAATTGCTGAATTTAGGAACGCTACGGCTCCAAGATAAAGAAACCCTCGCAAAAGCAACTAAGTTGATTATTGGCCCGGGCGTTCCAACTACTCAACTTATGGATGCAGCAAAAGTACACGGTATGGCAATTATGAACCCGGAGACGCTTGAAAAACTGGTTAAACTTCAAAGCAACTATCCTAACTCGGTAGACTTATTTAAACTGAAAGAATACTTAAAACCGGGACAATCAGATGATGAAGTTGCTAAATATATTGAGCAAGTTGAACAAGAAATTAAAGTGCGATCGCACTTAGTCCAACTCGTGAAAGATTACTTGGAAAAAACCCAATCTCAAAATGTGGGATTTGGCGAACTCTACGGCGTCTATGCCTACTCAAATACCCCTCAACCTTTGTTAAGTCGAAAACAATTGCATGAAGTGACAGTCGAACTTTCTTCACCGCTGACGGGTTACTTAGGGCGAGAAAAGGGAAGTGATGCGGAGGGCGATCGCTTTTATTTCCTGCGCGAATTGTCGCTAGATGATTGAGATACGTCAAGGGCGATTCCCTGCGGGATAGCTTCGCTTCACGTACTTCATTCAATTTCCTACACAGCATCAGGATCTACGCCCAATTCCCGCAACCTCGCCGCCAACCTTTCAGCTTTCTGCAATTGAGCTTGTTCTGCCTTAATTAACCCTTCCACCAATGGCGGATCTAAAATTTCAGTGACTGATAATCTCAGATTGGGAAATACTACCGATTCCATTTCCTCACCAGGCAAGAAATCTGTACACGTGTAACCATCTTCACCTTCAATCAATGCAAAAAGCCGAATTTTTTGCTTGCCCATTTTAGGGTCAACTATGCAATATTCCGGCACATTAGCTAATTCGTATTCTCCGCGTTTGATTACGTAATCTTCGCGGCGATTTTCGCTAACTACTTCTACCACTAACAGCGGCTTTTCATCAAATTCGAGGATACCTGCACCGGGTCTAGCAGCAGCTTGTTCCAAAAGACTTTGAGTGCAGACAACTACATCGGGAATCCGAGATTTATCTTCATCTGTTCTCACTCCAAGACCCGTTTTTACTACTAAGTCGAGATTGTGTTCAGCTAGGTAACGCTGCAATTGGTAAACTAAATATTCGCAAATTTTGATGTGTAAAATTGTTGCTGTTGGCATCGGGATTAATTTGCCTTTGTACAGTTCATATTTTACATCAGATTCTCCTTGATAAAATCGGTATTCTTCAAAAGTTAATGTCGGCGAAGTATCGAGCTGTTTTTCTTCGACTGCTGGCACAATAGATTGAGACATATATTTTTACCTATCTCGATAGTTTTCTATTATACTCAATTTTGATTTTAACACTCAAGGCATTGAGTACGAAAAGATCGCCCTTATTGACAATCAAGCAATTTGATCCGGTTAAATATTTAGTTCAGTTCACCATTTGGGCGATCGCCTCAACAAGGCTGTAGCTGCCTCACTGTCGAGAGGTTTAGAGAAAAAGTATCCCTGACCGTACTCGCAGCCGATCGCCCGCAGTTGAGCCAATTGGACGGCGGTTTCGACACCTTCTGCCACTACCTCCATCCCCAAACTGCGGGCCAGCATGACGATCGCCCGCACGATTTCCAAATTTTCGCCCGTTTCCCCGATGCGACTGACAAAAGAGCGATCGACCTTCAAAATATTAATCGGGAACCTGTGCAAATAACTCAGAGACGAATAACCAGTGCCAAAATCATCAATGCACAAATCAATCCCCAAATCTCTCAACTGCGAAAGCATCGCCGCCGCCGCTTCCCCATCTTCCATCACCACAGTCTCAGTAATCTCCAACTTCAAACAGCGAGCATCAACACCCGTTTCCTGCAAAACTTGCTTAATTTGCTCGATAGATTCCGGTTCCGCAAACTGCCTGCCGGAAAGATTTACTGCTACAGTCAGCCGCGAATTTCCCACAGGTAAATTCAAACTCTGCCACTGAATAATTTGGCGACAGCTTTCGTTCAAAACCCACAAACCCAAAGGCATAATTAACCCAGTTTCCTCCGCCATCGCAATAAATTCCATCGGGGAAACTAAACCCCGTTCCGGGTGCAGCCAGCGCACCAGCGCCTCAAATCCGATAACTGAACCAGTTTTCAAACTAACGATCGGCTGATAATAAACAGTAAAAGGACATTCCAATTTATAAGGAGCCAATGGCGATTTCGGACGCTCCAACTTCCGATCTATTTCACTCATCGGTGAGTTTTCCTCCACCGCCACACATCCAAAATCCAGTATCGAATATTTCAAATTTAGTTCTTCAACCGACTCCCGCAAATCGTGTTCCAAGTGCATCAAAGCCACAGCCCGAGTGTGCATCGCACTGGTAAACACTTCGTAGCGAGCTTTACCCAGAGCTTTTGCGCGGTACATCGCAATATCAGCATCCCGCAAAATATCTCCCGGTAACTGATATTTGTCCGTACTCAAAGCAATGCCGATACTAGCAGTAATTAAAACTTTATGACCTTCTAAATAAAGCGGTCGTTCGATCGTTTTGAGAATTTCCTTTGCTTGGGCGATCGCCTCATCAACACCGTGAATTTCTTCCAGCAAAATCACAAACTCATCTCCCCCCAGACGAGCCACCGTATCGCCAGGGCGCAAACAAGTCAAGAGACGGCGACCCACAGCCACCAACAGCTGATCGCCCGTGCGGTGTCCCTGACTGTCATTAATCACCTTAAACCTGTCCAAATCCAGAAACAGCACCGCAAACTGATAGCTCGGATGCCGTTGGGCGCGGGCAAAAGCTTGCCCCAACCTGTCAGTCAACAAAGCACGGTTCGGCAACTCTGTCAGCGCGTCGTGTAAAGCATCGTGCGACAATTGGTCTTCAGCCGCCTTGCGCTCAGTCACATCGTGACAGTTGACCACAATTCCCCGCACCGAAGGTTCGTTGAGCAAATTCGTCGCCACCGCTTCCAACACGCACCAGGAACCGTCCTTGTGTTGCACTCGGTATTCCGCCATTCCCAGGCTAACTCTCGGCATTTGCATGGCACCTTTAAACACTTGATCGACTATCAGCAATTCGTCAGGGTGAATCAAGTCAAAGATAGACCGGCCGAGGACTTCCGCCGTCGGGTATCCCAAAATCCGCTCTAGGGAAGGAGAGACATAGCGGCAAAAGCCTTTCTCGTCGAGAATCACAATAATGTCTCTAGCATTTTCAATCAACGATCGAAAGCGCTTCTCGCTTTGCCGCAGTTCTTGTTCCGTGCGCTTGCGATCGGTAATATCGGTATTCATGTAAATCAGACCGACAATTTTCCCTGTGGGGTCTTTAATAGCATCGGCCCGCAGCAGCACTTGCAAAGTTTCGCCGCTTTTAGTGCGGTTGGTAATTTCACCAAACCAAGAATAACCTTGGGCGATCGTATCGAGTACCTCCCTGGCGACTGCGGGGTCAGCAAAAACTGCCGATATACCTCCGGCTAGCTTAAATTCCTCTGCGGTGTCCCATTCAAATAGCTGAGAAAACGCTTGATTTTGATAAATGTGAGTGCCGTTCGCATCGCTGATGCCGATCGCGTCACTCGAACTTTCCACCGCCTTGCGAGTCAGCACCAGAGCTTCTTCTGCCAGCTTGCGCTCGGTAATATCAATTCCTACCAGACAAGCTGCATTGCCCCGATCGTACTTTTGAGCCACAATCAAATAGTATCCCGCCGACTCTGCGCCATCCGTTTTCACCTTAACGTTGAGTTCTTTAACCGCTTCCGTAGCGTCGCCAGCAAAAAACTCCACCACAAAAGAGTTAAAATCCGAGCTAGCGCCCAGAAAACCAATATCTTGACCGACAAAAGCCGACGGCGGCAAACCATACAGTTTGGCTAAGTGCTGGTTAACCCCCAAATAGCGCAAATCCGAGCTAATCCAAGATACTGTTCCCGGAACTGCTTCCAAAATCGTTTGCAGTTGGTCGTTAGCTTGCTGCAATGCTTGCTGCACTTCACATATTGGTTCCGACAAGTCAGACTGAACTCCTACAAAGTGAGTCAAATTAGCGCTGTCGTCTCGCACGGGAGATAGCGACAATTTGCTCCAAAAAGGACTGCCGTCTTTGCGGTAATTTTTGATTGTTGTCTGGATTTCTTGACCTTGGCGCAAGGCGTCGCGGATCTTAGCTACTGTAGTTCGATCGGTATCGGGGCCTTGCAAAAATCGGCAATTGCGCCCCAAGATTTCACTGGCACAGTAACCTGTCAGCCGTTCAAAGGCCGGATTGCAATAAATTATCGGACAATCGGGTGCATTGGCGTCAGCAATGACAATGCCACTGCTAGTAGCTGCCAAGGCTCGATCACTTAGCCACAGTGCTTCTGATGCAGAATGGCGATCGGCATCCCCCACTTCACCTAAATTAGAAATTGACTGGTTCTCGCGATCTCCCATCAGCCGAAGTTTCAAGCAAACCTTTACAATTTCCGAGTTGCTTCTTACTTTAGCGTTTTTCAGGATTCGCGCAACGTAAATTGTATCTCCGCATTTAAGTAAGCGGGATTTCACCTTAGTGGTTAGTTGTATTTTCTACCCTTGCTGTTGGGCCTTTAAAAAAGCACATCTTCACCTCCGCAGTGAAAAACCCTCTATTCTTCTCCCCCTCAGACTCTCTCCCCCTCTCCCCTTCTCCCCGCGCCCTGGCAATTATGATCTGCAGCAGCTTATTTAGCAGGAGTTGCAGCTTGAGAACTCGGCGGCGCAATATTAATCAATGGCAAAGTTCCGCCTCCTCCCATTACTGTCGGAAACTGGCCATTCCATTTTTCAATTGCTTGCTGCTGCAAAATTTCGGCTGTTAAAGTTTGCCGCTGCAAGCGTTGAGATTCAGCTTTACCTTTAGCGCGGTTAATTTCAGCTTGAGCATCTTGGGTGGCTTTTTTAACTGTAAATTCTGCTTGTTTAGCTTCTTGTTCTGCTATTTGTTTGGATTCGATGGCTTTGCTAAATTCTGGAGAAAAGCCAAAATCTATTAACGAAACATCTCTGACAATGACGCCGTAAGGTTCCAAGCGCTTTTTGAGGCTGTTGTCGATTTCTGTTTTGAGTTCGGTGCGCTTAGTGATAATTTCTTCGGCGGTTTTTTTAGAAGTTGCTGCTTTGAGAACTTCCGAAATTGCCGGACTCAGAATGCTGGTAACAATTTGTTCTTCGTCTCCGACTTGTTGGAAAACTTGATTTACTTTGGCGGGGTCAACATTCCAGTTGACTGCCAAATCTGTAGTAATACTTTGCAAATCTTTGGAGGCTGCATCTGCTTTCAAGTCTGTTTTTTGTACCCGCACGCTGAGAGTTTTTACAGAAGTGACGATCGGTAAAATCGGGTGGATGCCTTCATCTAAAATCGCGTCTTGAACCTTGCCGAAGCGCATCATGACGCCGCGTTCCCCTGCGCCGACGATGGCAAAAGGTTTGAAAATTAAGGCGGCGATGATGAAGACGATGCCACCGAGGACGTAGAGAGCTAGGTTGTACTGAACTCTTTGCATGATTTTCATAGGTTACTTCGGCTATGTGGTGTTACTAGATGTTAGTTTTCTATTCGCTATTATCTAAGATTATAACTTCATGTTAATGGTGCGACAACTCATGAATTTATTTATTTTTTATCATAAAAGTCATATAGGTGCGAGGGCTGGGAACCTCTTAGCTCGATGAGCGGGGATGAACAATGGCACTTGTAGCTGGGTGAGATTATTGATGAATAAATGTTTCAATCATCTTGACAATGAGGAGGATTTTAGATAAAGAAGAAGCAGAAGAAGAAGAAGAAGAAAAAGAAGAATAAGAAGAAGTAAATAGATAGTTCGATCGCTCTGTGACAAGCGATAAAAGGGCGATCGGAAAGAGAAAGCTTTCTAGAAAGCTAAAAAATCAGCATCAAACAGGTATTTTTTGTGAATTTTGAGTATAAAATTGGAGGTGCGTGCCGATAAAACCTTTGGGGGTTGGTTCAAGCATAAGCGAAAGATAGAATTTCACTCTCCGACCTACAGACTCTATTGGTAGAATTGGCATCGGCCCGCCTTGCTCAACCCTCCTGAGTAGAAAAAAAACTCCTTGGGCAAGTTAGGAATTTATAGCTACAAACGATAAAAATTTGAGTTTAAAAATGCCCGAAAATAAGTTAAGCTTAGATGAGAACGGTTGAAGAGAAATCAAAATGTTGCAGCGACACCCTTGGCCGCAGACAATTGAAGAGGCGATCGCCATTCAAGAACAGCTTCGGTCAGAGGTAATTACCGAAAATCAACTGGAGACAGTTGGGTACGTCGCAGGCGTAGATGTCGGCTACGACAGTGCAGACGATGTATCGCGGGCCGCTGTAACAGTTCTGAGCTTTCCCGACTTGCAGTTGCAGCAGCAAGCTGTGGTTCGCAGTCCTACAACTTTTCCTTATATTCCGGGTTTCCTGTCTTTTCGAGAAGTGCCGGCAGTCCTTGAGGCTTTGGAAAATATCAGTTTGAGACCAGACTTGATATTGTGCGACGGTCAAGGACTAGCCCATCCCCGCAGGTTCGGTCTTGCCTGCCATTTGGGGGTTTTGACAGGAATTGCCACGATCGGAGTTGCCAAAAATCGATTTATGGGAGAACATTCAGAAGTCGGACTCGACCGGGGCAGTTGGCAACCCTTGCTACTGGAGGGATCAACGATCGGCGCAGCGCTAAGGACGCAAACAGGGGTAAAACCGATGTATGTTTCGATCGGTCATAAGGTAAACTTAATAAGTGCGATCGAGTACGTCCTGCACTGCGCCCCAAAATATCGCTTACCAGAAACAACTCGATCGGCAGACCAACTAACATCGGGATAACTGGCAAGCGCGGAAGGCATCAAAAAAAAAGTAAAAAGACCAAAAAAGCATCCGTCTTTGGACTTTTAATTTTTGAGGTGGCGCGGTTAAGTCAAAAAATCCTCTGAGTCTACCGCCAATCAGCTTTCGGTTCCATCCTTCCAGCGAACTAAAGAATGACTATACCTGAGAAAGAGGTATAAAAGTTGGGGGGTTTATAGAATGATTGAAAGACAGTAACCAGCTTAAAACATTGGCGGCTCTAACTATAGTGCCCGGGCGTGAACTATTTTTAGTTCACATTTGTAAATTATGAAAGAGTCATCCTGCGAGTTAAACCAAAAGCTTAGATTCGTCTGATCAGGTTTCATAATTTACCGTCGGATATCTCACCACTGACTGGGAGTAACCACGACAGTGGGAGGCGAAGGCGCGATCAAGCTAAAAAATCAGAAACAAACAAGGAGACAGTCATGGCTGAGAAAAGCAAACGCGGATTCGCTTCTATGGATGCAGAAAAACAGCGCGCAATTGCTAGCAAAGGCGGAAAAGCTGCACACGAGAAAGGAACTGCACACGAATTCACCTCTGAAGAAGCCAGACAAGCTGGTCAAAAAGGTGGCGAAGCTGTCAGCAGAAATCGCGAACACATGGCTCAAATTGGTCGCGAAGGCGGTCGGAAAAGCCGCAAGAGCGAAGCTTAAGTCTCTCAAGGCTTTGGCTGCAACGAAAGATTGCACAGTTGCAGCGTGAGAGATAGCACGCTAGACAGTGAACGTTTGAGGAGGTGGGGCGATCGAAGTTACCGAGGTAGTTCGATCGCCCAACCTCCAAAAATCGTCACTAGCGCACCAAAGCCTCGCAAATCTGAAAACCCCACAGGAATTAGTTTTTAGCAATCGCTGGCAAATCTTGAACGGCAATTTTTTAACCAAGCTGCACTGCGGTCAATAATTTTGCGGGAAAGAAAAGCTGGCAAGCGCGAGTCAGTCTCTCAAAAAAAGCCAATACGAGCACTAAAATCCCCGACTTCGGGGCTTTTTTGTTTAGCTGCACATAATATTTTTAGAAGTGCGATCGAGTCGGCGTCAATAATTATAATTAAGTTTTTTGGTGAGGAACTCCGTCCTCAAAATAAATCAGTTAATATTTTTTTATATTTTTGAGCCAACCGATACAATCATGACAAACCAGCTCACTTTAGCATGGACAGAAGCTGGGGTGCGTCAAACTCGAACAATTGAAAACGGACAGCCGAGCAAAAATCCGGGAACCGTGAGGCTAGGGCGCGATCCGGCGAAGTGCGATATAGTATTTTCGCATCCCAGCGTATCGGGGCTGCACGTTGAAATATTTTTTAATCAGGAATTGCAGGAGTATGCAGTGCGGAATTTGCGCGAAAGCAATCCGCCCCTGGTAGACGGAAAAATTCTCACCCAAGGCGAAGCAACATTGAGATCCGACAGCCACCTCCATTTAGGTCAAGTGGAAATTGAGGTGCTGAAGGTGACGGAGGTAGAGGTAGCCGGGCCGCTGACTGTTTTGCTGTCCGGGCCTCCGGTTCAAAGTTCTTCCCCGCCGACGGGGCCTTCAAGCTACGGTTTGCAGTGTCCCAAGTGCAGCCGAATTTCGCCTTACGCACAGTCGAATGCGGGGTGTCCGTGGTGCGGTACTTCTTTGGCAGCGGCGGCGAGTGTGATGCTTTCTCCGTGAAAGTTTGAAAAACTGAGATGTTGCACCATTCTCAAGAACGGGCAAGATGCCCGTTCCACAAAGAGTTAATTTTCTTGTGGAACAGGCCGGAAAGCCTGTTCATAAAAGGCTAATTGACAATGGTGCAACATATGAGAAAAAGGGAAAATGGGGCTATCCGCTAAACACTCTCAACTTCAAAAATCTTTTTTTGCAGAAAGCTCAAAGCCGACGGCTGATGTTTAAAAAATAATCATGAATTCTCAACCCTTGCGCCTGCGACTGACTTGGACAGATACAGCTACGGGGGATTGTCGATCGCCCATACTCGACTTACCCATCGCTTTGGGACGAATTTTTGAAGCTATGCCGGCGACAATCAACGGGGAACGAGTTTCTCGAATTGCCCTCAGCAGCAGTCAAGTTTCTCGGTTCCACGCAGTGATTGGCACCGAAGGCAACAGTATTGTACTCACTGACACGGGCAGCCGCAACGGTACTTTTGTCAACGGCGTTCGCCAAACCCGTTGCGTGCTGGCAAACGGGGATATGCTGCAAGTTGGGCCCTACGTGATCGGCATTTCTTTTGCTGTTAATTCCCCAGAAACGCCGTCGGTCAATTCTCACATTTTCTTTAACCCGCAGACCAATGGGCCAGACCCGGCATTGGGACACCAAATAATGTTGCAGGTTCCTCAGACAAGTAGTAGGGGAGAATTTCCGCCGATCGCATTTTTGCAAGCTTCTCAAGTGTCAATGCGATCGCTCGAATCTATGGGACTTCCTGTGACAGAAGTTGATTGGGCTGCCGTTGGCGGTGGTTTGGGCAGCTTTATTTGGGTGGATTTGCTGAGAATTTGCGGCGTGAAAATCGATCGAATTGCGGTTTTGGGCATGGAAAACCAGCCTTACGCCCGCTACCTGCGTTTGTGCCTGAATTCTCAAATTCCGCTGCGGGAACGCCTAAGATCGAATTCTGACTCTTGTCCAGACAACATTTGGGGCTGGCCTCCCTATGCTTTGCGGGAAGCTTGGCAGGAATTGCTGAAAGGGCGTTTGGGGATGTCGTTGAAGTTGATGTGGCAGGTGTTTGCTGAACCGACTTTTGCCGAAACTTATACGCCTCGCGCGGGAAATGTGTTTGATTCTATTGACAGGGAGGTCGATCGAATTGGGTGGAATCAGATGTTTCGCTACGGTAGAGTGCGGGGAATTCGCAAAACAGATGACGGCAGGTACGCGATCGCTTATTCTCGATCGAATGCGGATCACCGCGACCACGCTTTTTTAATCGCCAAATACGTACACTTAGCCACCGGCTATCCTGCCATTCAATTTCTGCCCGACTTGCAAGCTTACCGCGAAAAAACCCAGGATTTTGAGTCGGTTGTCAACGCTTACGAAAACCACGACGGCGTTTACGAAAAATTGGAGGCCAGCGGCGGCAGCGTGTTAATTAGAGGCCGGGGAATTGTGGCTTCACGGGTTGTGCAGCGAATTTACGAAGCGCGACAGCGGAACCGCAACATTCAAGTATTGCATTTGATGCGATCGCCCAAACCCCAAGGCAACAAATTTAACCTCGCTCAGCGTAACGTCGAAAATCACTACGAATTTCAACCTTTCAACTGGCCGAAAGCTTGCTGGGGCGGGGAACTCCGCCTACTTTTGGAAAAAGCCGCCCCCGAATTTCGGCCGCAGTTGCTCACCGACTGGGGCGGCACTACCACAGCCCAGCGCAGCGACTGGCGGCGGATTGTCAAAGAAGGTTTAAGTCACGGATGGTATCAAATTACCTTCGGTGAAGTCGAGCGAGTCGAGCGCGACAGTCAAAACCGCACGGTGACGTACATTCAGGAGAAGGAACTCAAGGGGCAAATTAAGTTAGAAGCTGATTTTATTATTGACGCTACGGGTTTGGACGCTAAGGTAAAAACCAGTCCCCTGTTAAACGATTTGGTAGCTCAATATAATCTTCCCCTCAACGGTTTGGGCCGGCTGAGCGTTAACAATGATTTTGAAGTGCCCGAATTGCGGAATTCTTCTGCTAGCAACACAGAAGGCCGAGTATACGCAGCCGGCGCGATTACTTTGGGAGGGGCTTACGCGCCGGTAGACAGCTTTTTAGGCTTGCAATACGCCGCCTTGCGATCGGTTGAAAGTCTGGCCGCCAACCGAGTTCCGGATGTGCGGAAATTGAGCGTTTGGCGATCGTTCGTGCAGTGGTTGAAGTGGATTTTCAATAAATCTCCCGGCTAATTTGAAGGACGAAGTTCGGCAACAAGCAATGTACAAGATTTAATGAATTTAAGTGAGATATTGCACTATTTCAATAGGTTTTTTACGGGCGGGCAGGATGCCCAACCCCTACTCCCCACAAGAAAACTCACTCTTTGTGGAACAGGCATCTTGCCTGTTCTTGAAAATGATAAAAAATGTCAGATTTAACTGATTTAAACGAACTTAGCCTTCAATCTACAATCGAAAATTCAAGCCTTCGCTAGCCACACAACCTTCCCATTCAATCTAAAATCTAAAATCTAAACTCGCATGACTCCCACCTTATTCGGCCGCTGGCAAACTCGGTTCTTGCTATTTGCAACCGTAGGCATTTTAGTAACGCTGCCTTTTTTTCTAGGTTTAATTACCTCCCAATCAGGCTCAATCTTTTTCTGGATTTTAGGGTATGTAGCGATTTTTGGCATCGGCTGGGATGCGTTATATATCTACATCCAACAGTTCCGCTGGGATCGAGATTGGCCAGGCGCATTTCAATTGCTCGCTGGGATGTGGGAAGCACTTTTTGTGTTATTTTTAATCAAAATTATCGGTTTGCCGGGGATACCGCCGGAAGATTTTGACTTGGGAGCTTTTGCCTTGCATTATAGTTTAGTGTGGCTAGCTATTTATGTGGGATCGCAAACACTGATGCGAATTTTGTTTCCCTACTGGCGTTTCCGAGGCGGCCAATGGTTGTAACAATATTGTGTGATTTTTGTGATGCCTGTAGGGGCGGGTTTTACAAATAATAATCGCCTCAAATTAATAATCTCATAAACCCGCCCCGCCCCGGTCAATTACCAATTACCAATTCCCAATTCCCAATTCCCCATGCCCAATTCCCAATTCCCAATTCCCTGTATTTTCTCATTTTTTTCAGGTTCAGGCTTCCTCGATTTGGGTTTTGAATTAAGCGGCTTTAATGTAGCGTATGTCAATGAAATTTTCCCACCATTCATGCAAGCATACCGCTATTCTCGGCAGTGCCTGAATTTGCCGCTACCAGAATACGGATATTGCGAAGGAGAGGAAGCAGATGTAACTCGACTTGTAGGGGGAGAACCAGCTTTTCGCCTGCGGGAATTGATGCAGGATGCCCGCAAGCATCACGATATTGTAGGATTTATCGCGGGGCCACCTTGTCCTGATTTTTCTATTGGTGGCAAAAACCGAGGCGGGGAAGGAGACAAAGGTCAACTTTCAGCTTCATACATTGAATTGATTTGTCAGCAGCAGCCAGATTTCTTTTTATTTGAAAATGTCAAAGGTCTGTGGAGAACCAAAAAACATAAATCTTTTTACGACGAACTAAAACATCAGTTGGCCAATTCGGGATACGTTTTTGCCGAACGTTTAATTAATGCGATAGAATACGGTGTGCCGCAAGATAGAGATAGAATTATTTTGATTGGACTTAGAAAAAACCTTGTCAAAAATCTGGGCATTTCCCTCGATGAAAAAAGCCAAATGTTATCCGAAAGTTTATTTAGTTGGGAAAGTCAGATATTATATCCCAAATCAGAAATCTTTTCTCATCCTTGGCCGGATAGAACGGCCTTTGCAGAGGATGGTTTCTTGCCTTGTCCTGATGGCATTTTCCAAGATTTAACGGTAGAATTTTGGTTCCAAAAAAATGACGTTCTCAACCATCCCAATGCCAAACACTATTTCCAACCCAAAGCAGGCATTAAGCGGTTTGCTTCCGTTGATGAAGGAGATGATTCCAAAAAATCTTTCAAGCGATTGCATCGGTGGCGTTATTCGCCAACAGCTTGTTACGGCAATAACGAAGTTCACTTGCACCCTTACAAACTTCGCAGGCTTTCAGTTGCAGAAACACTGGCTATTCAGTCACTGCCAAAAGATTTTGCACTGCCGGCTAAGATGACGTTGACTAATATGTTTAAAACTGTTGGCAATGGGGTTCCTTATTTGGCTGCACAAGGTATTGCCAAAACAATTTTACAGTTTTTATCTAACTAAAAAAAACGAATAGCCAGATACCCGACTTCGCAGATTTTGTCGGTATCTAAAAATATTTGTAGCGATAAGGGGCGCATTGCACACCCTATAATTACTAAAATTCCCAATTACCAGACGTATGTCGTTTAACACAGAAGTGTTATAATAAAGTGTTAAGGTTGAAAACCTATATTTTTTATTTGCCTGCAATTCGCCATGACTGTTAAACCCCGCCGCTATCACATCACGACTTTCGGATGCCAGATGAATAAAGCCGACTCGGAACGGATGGCCGGCATTCTGGAAAATATGGGCTTTGAGTTCTCGGAAGACCCGAACGAAGCTAGCTTGATTCTCTACAATACTTGCACGATTCGCGACAATGCCGAACAAAGAGTTTATTCTAACCTGGGAAGGCAAGCTCATCGCAAGCGCAAAGAACCTGGTTTGACTTTAGTTGTGGCTGGATGCGTGGCGCAGCAGGAAGGTGAAGCACTGCTTCGCAGAGTGCCGGAATTGGACTTAGTAATGGGGCCGCAACACGCTAACCGACTTGAAGATTTGCTGGAAGAAGTTTTTCAGGGAAATCAAGTTGTGGCGACTGAAGCTGTGGAGATTATGGAGGATATTACTAAGCCTCGCCGTGATAGTAAGGTGACTGCTTGGGTGAATGTAATTTATGGCTGCAATGAACGCTGCACTTATTGTGTTGTGCCGAATGTTCGCGGGGTTGAACAGTCACGAATGCCGGAGGCTATTCGGGCAGAAATGGAGGAGTTGGGTCGTCAAGGTTACAAGGAAGTAACTTTGTTGGGGCAGAATATTGATGCTTACGGGCGCGATTTGCCTGGGACGAAACCGGACGGCAGCAACCAGCATACTTTGACGGATTTGCTTTATTTTGTGCAGGATGTTCCTGGGGTCGATCGCCTCAGATTTGCTACTAGCCACCCGCGCTATTTTACGGAAAGATTGATTAAGGCTTGTGCGGAATTGCCGCAGGTTTGTGAACATTTTCACATTCCTTTTCAGTCGGGAGATAATGATATTTTGAAGGCGATGTCGCGGGGTTATACTCAGGAAAAATACCGCCGGATTATTGATACAATTCGCCGTTATATGCCGGATGCTTCGATTACTGCGGATGCGATTGTCGGTTTTCCTGGGGAGACGGAAGCGCAGTTTGAGAAGACTTTGAAGTTAATCGAAGACGTTGGTTTCGATTTGGTGAATACTGCTGCTTATTCGCCGCGTCCGGGAACACCGGCAGCTTTGTGGGAAAATCAGTTGAGTGAGGATGTGAAGGCCGATCGCCTGCAACGAATCAATCATGTAGTCACAACAACGGCGATGGAGCGATCGCAGCGCTATTTCGGACGCACTGAAGAGGTTTTGGTGGAAGTTCAAAATCTCAAAGATTTAACTCAGGTGATGGGGCGCACTCGCGGCAATCGCCTCACATTTTTTAAGGGCGATATCGCTGAATTGGCTGGTAAAATTGTGCGGGTTAAAATTACAGATATTCGCGCTTTTAGTTTGACAGGGGAAATCCTTTGAATAGCACCGGAATGAGAGAGGGGACGGCTTACTGGTGAACTTTTCTAAGAAGATGTGATTTTTTTACCGCAGAGAGCGCAGAGGACACAGAGGAAGGGTGGAAGGGTGGAGATAAGTAGTCTTAAAGCGGTTCGTATGTGCCTTAGTTGCGCTCTGTGCGTGTATATTTGTCAAAAAGTACCGGGAGTATGGAAAAATGACGAAGATGCGGATTGGGTTACTCTTCGGCGGGCGATCGGGCGAACATGAAGTCTCGATTAGTTCGGCGCGGGCGATCGCCCGTGCCCTCGCGGATGACGAAAATGCCTCTAAGTACGAAGTTCTGCCCTTTTACATTCAAAAAAACGGCCGCTGGCTGTCGGGAACATTACCTCAACAAGTCTTAGCCACCGGAAAACCTCTGGAAATAGAGGAACAAACAGGACAAGACGACTCTCCCGCTGGACAGTTTCCTAATTTTAATGCCGTAGATGTTTGGTTCCCTGTTTTGCACGGGCCAAATGGCGAAGACGGTACGGTGCAAGGGTTGCTGAAATTAATGCAACTTCCTTTTGTCGGTTCGGGGGTTTTAGGTTCGGCGCTGGGAATGGATAAAATTGCGATGAAAATGGCTTTTGCTCACGCTGGTTTGCCACAGGTAAAATACATCGCTGTCAACCGTTCCGAAATCTGGTCTAATCCTTGCGTTTTCCCCAAACTATGTGATAAAATAGAAGCAGAATTGGGCTATCCTTGCTTTGTTAAACCGGCGAATTTGGGTTCGTCTGTGGGAATTTCTAAAGCTCGATCGCGCGCTGAGTTAGAAGCAGCTCTCGATAGCGCCGCCAGCTACGACAGGCGGATAATTGTCGAAGCGGGTGTGGTTGCTAGAGAATTAGAATGTGCAGTTTTAGGCAACGACAACCCCAAAGCTTCAACGGTGGGAGAAATTACTTTTCAAAGCGATTTCTACGACTACGAAACTAAATATACCCAGGGACAAGCCGACTGCTCAATCCCGGCAAAAGTCAGCGGTGCGATCGTCTCCCAAATCCAAGAAATGGCAGTGCAAGCATTTTTGGCTATAGACGCGGCAGGTTTAGCGCGAGTAGACTTTTTCTACATTGAATCCACCGGAGAAGTTTTGATTAATGAAATTAACACTTTTCCCGGCTTTACAGCTACCAGTATGTATCCGCAAATGTGGGCAGCGGACGGCATTTCTTTCCCGGAATTAGTAGACCGTTTAATTCAATTAGCTCTCGAACGGCACGGGGAAAAAGGTTGAATTGCGAGCGGCAAACTGCTTTCGTGCCAAGAGCAAAAAATAAATTATTTTGCCGATAATATATCCATGCCAGCGGAAACGATATAACATGGTTGTGGCAGGCAGTGCCTGCCCGCAACCCTATTTCTGCTGCTGGTCGAGCAACAGGGAATTTTTAGCAGGCTGGTATAAATTAAATGCAACATAAAATGTTTAAGGGAGAACGGCGAATAGCAGCGTCAATCTCACATCTTGCATCTCAAATTTTAACTCGGTTAACTTAGATGAGAGGTTTCACTCAACTTTCGCAGTGGTGGACTTACGGACTGGTATTTCCCCTAGCGGTACTCAACTGCTGGTTAGCCCTCCTAGTCTTTGAATATTTTCGCGCCCTGATTACAGTTTTGGTAGTGGCTACAGTGCTGTCTTTTTTGCTAGATTATCCTGTGCGCTTTCTGCACAGATACGGCTTGAAGCGCGATCGAGCCGTTTTGTCGGTATTGTTTTTGACTTTACTGGTATTGGTGGTTTTAGGTATCACTCTGGCTCCCATTCTGCTAAACCAAATCACTGAACTCGCTACCCGACTGCCGACTTGGATAGTTTCTGGCACAGAACAGATTGAAGCATTCCACAATTGGGCGGAAAATCGCAATCTCCGCATTGATGTCAGCGGTTTGACTACCCAATTGAGCGATCGACTTTCATCTCAATTGCAGTCTCTCACTGGCGAAATTCTCAAATTTGGCTTGGGTGCTGCAGACAGTCTGTTGAATTTCCTCCTCACAATAGTCGTGACATTCTACTTGCTCTTGCACGGCGATCGCGTATGGGAAGGATTGTTTAAATGGTTTCCCTCCAAACTGAGCCTTCAATTGCGAGAGTTGCTGGCGCGAAGCTTCCACAACTACTTCGTCGGGCAAGCAACTTTGGCGGGTTTGATGGGACTGTCTATCACTGTTGCTTTTTTAATTATGCGAGTTCCCTTCGGACTTCTGTTCGGCTTGGGTGTGGGTGCAATGACTATGATTCCCTTCGGGGCACCTTTCAGTATTTGCATTGTCAGTTTGCTGATCACATTAAACAACTTTTGGCTCGGCGTCACAGTTTTAGCTGTCGCTACAGTAATTGAGCAAATAATTGAAAGCGGGGTTGCTCCTCGGTTATTAGGCGGTTTTATCGGTCTCAATCCTGTGTGGATTTTAGTGGCGCTGCTGGTGGGGGTTAAGGTGGCAGGAGTAGCAGGTTTGTTAGTGGCTGTGCCGATGGCTGGTTTTATTAAGAATACTGTTGATATTTTGGAGAGTTCGAGGAACAAGTCGAGGGAAATCGATTCGGTTAGTTCCATTGAAAATATGGAGCAATAAAATTCCTCCATCTGTTCAAATTTGAGATTTGAATAAAATTTTTGCAGGCTATTTTGACTTAGTTTAGTTTGTACTTTAGCTTGAGGCTTTAGAAGTTTTTTACCAGAAAGAATTGGTTTAAAGCCGGAACCCTTGTAGGGAGAAATTAAAAGAAGACTATTCATTACTCCAATCCTCTTCCTTCCAGGTAGCAGTCGCTGTCAACTGTCAACTGTCAACTGTCAACTGAATTCCTGCTTTAGGGTGAGGCTTTCCGGTGCTTTAGCTGCTATGCTTCCTCGATGCAGGCGGGGTCAAAAACCCCGTTTCTAGGTTAACGTCGATCGCTCACAACGAAGATTTTGCCTAGAATCCTGGTTTTTTTGAGTGCAGGATTGTTGTTGACTTCGGATATCAATCCTGTGAAAAGTTTGCGGGAAATACGGAATATGCGAGCTGGCTAGCGTAGTTTGTATTATCGCACTCAGGCAGTAATTCGCCAGTGCAGACCCAGTTCGATCGCACTCAAAAGCTGGAATCCACAAACAATTTGCCTGCGATTGTCCGGTTTCTACCCCAGCTTGTAGGGTAAACCCCACCAGTCAAGCAGAGTTCATCAATGCTTGAATTAAAATTAAAGAGCCTTTAGTTCTAACTTAATTACAATAGGTGCTAAAAATGCAAAATACTAATTATAACTCTCGCTCTAACTCCCACCAACTCAATACTATGTCAACCAAAAATATGCCTGCTACAACTGTGCGTTCTCGCTGTTTTTATTTGCCGAAAAAACT
The DNA here is from genome assembly GCF_036701775.1 of Microcoleus sp. N9_A2. NCBI lineage: Bacteria > Bacillati > Cyanobacteriota > Cyanophyceae > Oscillatoriales > Microcoleaceae > Microcoleus > Microcoleus sp. N9_A2. Next base: position 47,166 of record NZ_JAUBRH010000036.1, read on the forward strand.
GGCTTTTTTATCCCTAATTTTGCTCGGCTCCACCGCAACTGTTGGGTGCAACGCCCTAACTTCTCAAGTTCCTGGAAGTTCTAACGCCATTCAAGCTGAACCTTCAACTACAGCGCCAATCTCAGTATTGCCTGCGAATATACTGCCCTCTCAAGACTCTAATTTTGTCACTAAAGTTGTACAGGAAGTCGGCCCTGCAGTGGTGCGGATCAATTCGTCTCGCACGGTAACGAACCAAGTTCCAGATGAGATTCCCGAGCAATTCCGCCGCTTCTTCGGTTCAGAATCTCCGATTGCGCGGGGAAATCGGGTAGAAAAGGGTTCAGGTTCGGGTTTTGTTTTTGGTTCCGACGGCCGCATTTTGACTAACGCTCACGTTGTTGATGGCGCGGATACGGTGACGGTAAAACTGAAGGATGGTCGCGAATTTGTCGGCCAAGTTTTAGGCGTAGATACAGTTACTGATGTGGCTGTTGTTAAAATTGAAGCTAACAATTTGCCTGTGGTGAGTTTGGGCAAATCTGAAGAGTTACAGCCGGGAGAATGGGCGATCGCGATCGGTAATCCCCTCGGTTTGGACAATACTGTGACTGTGGGCATTATTAGCGCTACAGGCCGTTCTAGCGCCGATGTCGGTGTTCCCGACAAGCGCGTCAACTTTATTCAAACCGATGCTGCGATCAATCCCGGCAATTCCGGTGGCCCGCTGCTGAACCAGCGCGGTCAAGTTATCGGCATGAATACGGCGATTATTCAAGGCGCTCAAGGATTGGGTTTTGCTATTCCGATCGATCGAGCACAACAAATTGCCAACCAATTAGTAACAACCGGAAAAGCCGAACATCCTTATCTCGGCGTTCGGATGTTGAGCATTACTCCCGAAGTCAAGGCAGAATTCAATAAAAATCCCAACGCCAAATTGAGGCTGACTGAAGATAAAGGCGTGTTAGTTCTGGGAATTGCCAAAAATTCTCCGGCGGCACAAGCTGGAGTTCGCGTTGCCGATGTGATCAAGAGAATAAATGGTGCAGAAGTCAGCGATGCTGGCAGCGTACAAGAAATTGTCGAGAAAAGTACAGTGGGCAGCGATCTGCAGCTTGAATTGAGTCGCGGCGGACAACCTGTTACTGTGGCGGTGAAAGCGGGTGCTTTTCCAGCGGAGCAGCGGTAGAATTGTTGATTGAAACTTAGATTTTGCACCATTGTCAATAATCCTTTTATGAACGCAAGATGCCTGTTCCACAAGAATATTAATCTCTTGTGGAACGGGCATCTTGCCCGTTCTTGAGAATGGTGCAAGAGGTGAGTTTTAATCGGCTTGGTCTGTGAGACGGGCGTTTAAACCTCCGGCAGGATGTCGGGGGTAGTCGTTAGAGTAAGTTACCATAATTTATATGGGTTATTAAGAGGTAGAAAAATGGCTAACATTAATCGGAGGCGTACTGAAAATATTAATGGTAACTTTTATGTAGACAGTACCTGCATTGACTGTGATACTTGTCGGTGGATGGCACCTGAAGTATTTGGTCAAGCGGGAGAACAGTCTGCGGTTTACCAGCAGCCAACTAATGAAACTGAAGAAATGCGATCGCTCGCGGCTCTTTTGTCTTGTCCCACAAGTTCGATCGGCACTGTTGAAAAACCCAAAAGGATCAAAGAAGTTCAGCAACATTTGCCCGCACTCGTAACACAAAATGTCTACCACTGCGGCTACCACTCAGAGAAATCTTACGGCGCAGCTAGTTATTTAATTGTCCGCCCCGAAGGAAACATTTTAGTTGATTCTCCCCGTTTTGTGCCGCCGCTAGTCAAAAACATAGAAGCTATGGGCGGCATTCGCTATCTGTACTTGACTCACCGCGATGATGTGGCAGATCATCAACAATACCACGATCATTTTGGGTGCGATCGCATTCTCCATGCTGATGAAATTAACGCGGATACTCGCAGTGTAGAAATTCAATTATCAGGCAGCGAACCGCATCAATTAGCCGATGATTTGTTGATTATACCTGTTCCAGGTCACACGAAAGCTCACACAGTTTTGCTTTACAATAACAAGTTTTTGTTCAGCGGCGATCATCTTGCTTGGTCGGAAAGTTTGCAGCAGCTAGTTGGCTTTCACGAAGTCTGTTGGTATTCTTGGCCGGAACAAATCAAATCTATGCAGAATTTGGCTAATTACTCGTTTGAATGGGTGTTGCCGGGACACGGCCGCAGGTATAATGCCGATCGAGACACAATGAGCAATCAAATGAAAAAGTGTGTTGCTTGGATGCTTGATGCTTAGTAGTTTTAAACCCCTTTTATACTCGGCGGTTGAAACCGCTACTACACATACAAAGTCCGGATGGTGCGCGGACTAAGAATAAGAGGGATTTTGTATTACGCTTTTGGAATGGCAACCAAAGTGATAGAATTAGCGGGGTAAGTTGCCTGGAATCCAGTATCACTGACACCTACATCGCTCTGACGGACGATCGCCCGCAAATTCGCCTCGCTGTAAGTGTAAACTTGAGCTTTGGCGATCGGCTTAAATCCTTTCAAACTCAAGTTGCCGGTCAACTTTTGGCTGGTTTTGTTAATAATTACCAGCGTCAAAGCACCGTCGCTGCTGCGTTGCGATCCGTAGATTGACAAAAGTCCCTGATCTGTGCTGTGCGATCGCACCCAAGTATCCCCATACTTGCTGCTCTTCCCGTCATAATTCATGTACATTCGGAAGGCATAGGAACCCGGTTCAGAAGACTTCGGAGGCCCCCACAGCGTCGCCAAATCGAGTTGTTCCCGCCCAAAAATCCCCAGGATGTCGGCTTGAGTCAACGCGCCGTTAATCGACTCTAAACCGCCCCAATTGTATTCAGTAATCGCGACTTTTGTACCTGGATAATCCTGCTTTATCCAGTCTCGAAACCGGGGAATAATTGTTAGTGGCGGGTTAGATTTACCGATCCAACTTTCATCAGTATAAGTGCTGTCCCACAGAGAACGAGTCGATCGCAACCTGGCTGCTTGCGTCTTAGCATCGCCGGCGGGACAATTCGCCACACAGAGGTCATCGACGATAGGGTAGTAGTGTTCGTCGAAATAGTCGAGAATCCGAACACCTTTTTGCTTTTCATAAGCGCGCATTTGCTGCAAGTACCACCGCGCAAACCAGACGCCACCGTGTTTCTGGCGATCGCCCTTTACTCCCGAATCCACATAAACAGGCCAGCCAAAATCCGAGGGGCCGAGTACCTTAGCGGTGGGATCTGTGGCTTTTACCATTGACGCATATTGGTAAGTGCGATCGCGCAATTCGTCATAACTTGTCGGTTCTGGATGAACGTCGCGGTGAGTGTTTCCCCAACCGCTTGGTTCGTTGTCCATTTGATAAATTTGTACGCCGCCGTTAGCAGCAGTACCGTGGGTTTTAACTAAGTGTTCAACCCAAGGTTTCTGGAAAGCTGGATTGCTAACAATACTAACATCGAGGCGGTTATTATCAGTTATCAAAGTGCCGTCGGGACGCTTACCGTTGCCACACTTATCGCCTTCTGGAAAAATGTAGGGATTTGTTTTTTCTTGCGGGCCGTATTTCGATACTCGAAAGCCGCAGTTCCAGATGCTCAATTTATTTACATAGCCAATCATCGGGATGGTAACGATGCTTTTGCTACCGTTATTGCGGTTGGTTTTGACAATTTTGTCGATCGAATCGCCGGGAATCGGGTTTTTGTTGTCGCCGCCGCCCATGAAAAAGAAGTCATCGCCGCTGTTGGAGGAATCGACTAACCAGTTGTAGCGGCTGGTGTGATTTGCGCCCCAGCGTTCCACCGGAATTCGCAACTCTTGCGCCAGGGCCGGATCTAGGGCATAATCGTTCATACCGTAGATGTCTGGCGATATGGGATGTCGATCGGCTGTAACGTCTACAGATAAGGTGAGATTTGCTGTTTGGGCGATCGCGCTTTTGAAGTAAGCTGCGGTTACAGCGATTGCCAAAGTCGTGATTAAACCCAATAAAAATAGAACCAGCCAACGAGGTTTATTTTCGGGAGACAGCCACAAAAATCGTGTATTCATTTTTTATTTTACTTAGGGATTTTTGGATTCTTTTATTAAATCGTTTTCGGCGCGTTTATCTAGGTTAATAAGCTGTTAAGCTGTTTTGCATATAAATTATATGTCAAGAAACAATTCCCCGTCTTGTGGGGCGTCTCGCCCGCCCTGAACATACAATTTAAATGTCCGACAGCTTATACATTTAGATATAACTTTTTGGGCGGGCTAGAAGCCCAACCCCTACTCCCACAATAGTATGTGTGTAAGGTGCCCTGGCCCACCCGGAGAGACTTATTTAACCTTGACTGTAAGCCTCCATTGGCAAACAAGAACAGACAAAATTCCGATCGCCAAAAGCATTATCTATCCGGCCCACCGCAGGCCAAAACTTATATTCGCGAGTTCCAGCAGTCGGATAAGCCGCTTGCGCGCGAGTATAAGGACGGTTCCACTCATCAACCATCAGAGATTCTGCGGTGTGCGGCGCATTTTTCAACAGATTATTTTGCGCGTCAACATTGCCTTTTTCAATCTCCGCAATTTCGCCTCGAATCGCAATCATCGCATCGCAGAAACAATCTAATTCCTGCTTCGATTCGCTTTCCGTCGGTTCCACCATTACCGTACCCGCGACAGGCCAAGAAACAGTCGGCGCGTGATAGCCGTAATCCATCAAGCGTTTGGCGATATCATCAACTTCAATAGCAGCAGATTTTTTGAGAAGGCGCAAATCCAGAATACACTCGTGCGCCACTAAACCCGATTTGCCTTTATACAAAACCGGATAATAAGATTCTAACCGATGCGCCATGTAATTAGCATTAAGAATTGCAACTTTTGTCGCCTCAGTTAAACCCACTCCTCCCATCATCCGAATGTACATCCAAGAAATCGTCAAAATGCTAGCACTTCCCCAAGGTGCCGCCGAAACAGCACCTATAGAATTGCTATCTTTCTCTGGGTTGGGTTCTCCCGAAACATCCGGTAAGAAAGAAACTAGATGAGGCATAACTCCAATCGGCCCCATGCCAGGCCCGCCGCCGCCGTGAGGAATGCAGAAAGTTTTGTGCAAATTTAAGTGACAAACATCAGCACCAAAATCACCGGGGCGGCACAAACCAACTTGAGCATTCATATTTGCGCCGTCCATATAAACTTGTCCGCCGCAGTTGTGGACAATCTCGCAAATCTCTTTAATTTCTGACTCAAACACGCCGTGGGTAGATGGATAAGTCACCATCAAAGCAGCAAGTTCGTTTTTGTGTTTCTCGGCTTTTTTCTGCAAGTCGGCGACATCAATATTCCCCTGGCTATCGCACTCGACAGCAACTACTTTCATCCCCGCCATGACTGCACTAGCCGGATTTGTACCGTGGGCTGACTGGGGAATTAAACAGATATTGCGGTGAGATTCTCCTCGGTGTTCGTGGTATTGGCGAAGGACTAACAATCCCGCGTATTCTCCCTGGGAACCGGCGTTTGGCTGCAAAGAAATTCCCGCAAAACCGGTGATTTCTGCCAGCCACTGTTCGAGTTGCACGAACATCATTTGATAGCCGCGAGTTTGATTGCGGGGTGCAAAGGGATGTATATTCCCAAATTCGGCCCAAGTTACCGGCAGCATCTCGGCTGTTGCGTTCAATTTCATCGTGCAGGAACCCAAGGGAATCATCGATGTATTCAGCGATAAATCCTTGGTTTCTAAACGGTGCAAGTACCGCAACAGTTCGGTTTCGGAATGGTAGCTGTTGAAAACTGGATGGGTGAGATAGCTGGTTGTGCGATCGCAAAAATCTGGTAAAGTCAAATAGGAATTTAATGCGTCTGCATCCAGCGGAATGTTGAGAGCGTTCTGCCCCTCGACCCTGATATAATCCTTATGCTGTCCGAAAATTTCCCATAAATCTTGCACGTCTTCAACAGTAACAGTTTCATCTAAAGTTATTCCGACTGTCGCCTCATCAAAAACTCGAAGATTAATGTTGCGAAGTTGGGCAGTTGCTAGAAGTTCTGACAGCGGTTTGTCTCCCAATTCTACTCGCAGAGTGTCGAAGAAAGGTTGAGAACCAATTTTGTATCCGAAGCTTCTTAAACCGGATGCCAAAAGTGCAGTTAAACTCCATACTTTTTCTGCAATGTCTCTGAGTCCAGACGGGCCGTGATAAACAGCATACATACTCGCCATCACTGCCAGCAAAACTTGAGCAGTACAAATATTGCTAGTTGCTTTTTCGCGGCGGATGTGCTGTTCGCGAGTTTGCAAAGCCAAGCGTAACGCAGACTTGCCGTTGGCATCTTTGGAAACGCCGACAATTCGCCCCGGAACTTGCCGTTTAAACTCTTCTTTTGTGGCGAAATAGGCTGCGTGGGGCCCTCCGAATCCCATCGGCACTCCGAAGCGCTGAGTGCTTCCTACGGCTATGTCAGCGCCGAATTCGCCGGGGGGCGTAAGCAAGCAAAGGCTTAAAATGTCGGCGGCTACTGTGACTAATGCGCCGACTTCGTGTGCCGATCGAATAAAATCCCTATAGTCGTAAATTGTGCCGTCTGTTGCTGGGTATTGCAGGAGCGCGCCGAAGATTGTACGATCGAACTCAAAGCTTTGATGGTCGCCCACAATAACTTCAATTCCCAGCGGTTTAGCGCGAGTTTGCACCACTTCAATAGTTTGAGGGTGGCAATCTTGAGCCACAAAAAACGCTTTCGCCCCCTTTTTGCTAGCGCCGTAACTTACCGCCATCGCTTCCGCCGCCGCAGTCCCCTCATCCAGCAAAGAAGCGTTAGCAATTTCCAAACCCGTGAGCTCGATTATCATCGTTTGGAAGTTCAGCAAAGCTTCCAATCGTCCTTGGGCAATTTCGGCTTGGTAGGGAGTGTAAGCTGTATACCAGCCGGGATTTTCCAGGATATTCCGCTGGATGACCGGCGGTGTGATGCAGTCGTGATATCCTGTGCCGATGTACGATCGAAATATCTGATTTTTTGCAGCAATTTCTTTCAATTCTGCCAAAGCAGCGTACTCGCTTTGCGCTGCGGGAAGTTGCAGGGGTTGATTCATGCGAATCGCCGCTGGAACAGTTTTGTCAATCAACTCATCGAGGCTGGAAATACCCAAAACATCCAGCATTTGCTGGATTTCGCTGGGTGTCGGGCCAATGTGCCGCCCCGCAAAACCACCGATGGGGGAAAGGTTTTGCTGCTGGCTGGGTTCAACTTTCGGGCTGTAGAGTACCAAGGCGGATTCTCCTGAATAGACTTTTGCTTCTTTGTTTGTAACATTTTGCAAAGGGAACAAGGGAGATTTTCTCCGTCTATGAAAGTCCAACAGGAGTTTCAACTCCTGTCTCATATCGTTTCCTGTTGCACCGGAATTATGAGGACACGGCAGTGCCGTGTCCCTACAATTAATCGCGGTAGGGACACGGCAGTGCCGTGTCCTCTATATCATAAGGAGTGCAACCGGAAACGATATGAACCCCTGGCGGATTGTGGAGGAATCAACGAGCCCTAGCCCCAAATTCCCAATCAAAACTCCAAACTCAGAACTACTCGCCTTCCACCATTTGGCGATACTTCTCGACAGACAAAGCATCACTGTCGTCGCTGAGATTGTCAACGCGCACTTTCAGCAGCCACCCAGCCCCATAGGGGTCTTCCGCCAAGTTTTCGGGAGACTCTATAATGTCATCGTTGCGTTCTACGACAGTACCCGTAACAGGCGCTTTCAAATCTTCAACTGCTTTCACTGACTCGACTGTACCGAAAGCTTCGCCTTTTTCCAGGCGAGAATCGACTTCGGGCAAATCTAGAAACACGATATCGCCGAGTTGGTCAACTGCAAAGGCACTGATGCCTATCGTGGCAATTTCGCCTTCGAGTCGGATGTATTCGTGGGTGTCTAAGTATTTCAGGTCATCAGGGTATGTTAGTGCCATGTCTTTTCTCGCAATAAACAAAGTATTCAGTAAATCTTAGTGAACTATGGGCATTTATTGATGAATAAGTGGAACAAAAAAAATATTAAACGCTGGCTTTTTGGAGAATTTTCTGTCAAAAGACTGATGCAATCTATAATTTTTATTTACGCATTTTTATGTTTTTATGGTTTCTTTTTTTCAGAACGGCTAATTTTTCAACCTCCGCCATCTAGCCAGAGTGATAGCAGGGAATTTATCAAAGTTAGCTCAGCTAATGGCATGAAAATTTCTGCTGTTCATTTTCCTAACCCGCAAGCTAAATATACTATACTTTACAGTCACGGGAATGCGGAAGACTTGGGCGACATTTTGTGGCTAGTCGGAGAAATTCGAGATAGCGGGTTTGCGGTGTTTGCCTATGATTATCAAGGTTACGGCACGAGTCAGGGAAATCCTTCTGAGGATAATACTTATCGTGACATTGATGCTGTTTATAATTATTTAACCCAACAGTTGGGAGTATCTGCAAAGCACATTATTCTTTATGGGCGTTCTGTGGGCGGTGGGCCGGCAATTGATTTGGCATCGCGGCAAAAAGTCGGTGGTTTGGTGGTTGAAAGTTCCTTTGTTTCGGTTTTTCGGGTGTTGACGCGGATTCCGATTTTACCTTTTGACAAGTTTGTGAATATTGATAAGATTGGCAAAGTTCGATCGCCTGTTTTGGTGATTCATGGTAAGGCTGATGAGGTGGTACATTTTTGGCATGGAGAGCAGCTTTTTGCGGCCGCTAAGCAGCCTAAATTCAATTTTTGGGTCGATCGCGCCGGACACAATGATTTGATGGACGTGGCGGGCGATCGCTATGCTACAACTTTGCGGGATTTTGCTAAAATGCTTTCGCAATAGCAACTCCTAGGGTGCGTCAGCCCGCGATTTTTTCGATTTGCAGCGCAGATAATTTGAGCTGACGCACCCTACATTTAATTTGGGCGGTTGGGAGAGCGATAAAATGGTTTTTTAACCACCGTCGCCGGGTAATTTTTCCCGCGAATCTCGACTTCTAACCGCTGGCCGATTTTCGCTAATTTTACCGGAAGCATCGCGAGGGCTACTGCCCGATTCAAGGTAGGCGACAATGTACCGCTAGTAACTTCTCCTACTGTTTCGCTTTCAAATATTACCGGATAGCCGTGGCGCGCAATGTGCCGCCCTTCCATTTCTAACCCTACCAACCGCTTCGATACTCCATTGGCTTTCTGCTGTTCCAAAACCTCGCGCCCAATAAAATCGCCTTTGCTGTCGAGGTGAACTACCCAACCCAATCCAGCTTCTAAAGGTGTGGTACTGTCGTCGATATCTTGGCCGTAAAGTGCCATTCCTGCTTCTAAACGCAAGGTATCTCTGGCCCCCAATCCGCAGGGAACAACGCCAGCATCGAGGAATTTTTGCCAGACTTTTTTTCCGGTTTCTATATCCACCATGATTTCAAATCCATCTTCGCCGGTGTAACCTGTTCTGGCGATAAAACTTGGCTGTCCCAACAAATTTGTTTCTAAGTGTCCGAATGCTTTAATTGGGGCGAGGTTATCTTCCACAAAAGGCTGGAGGTATTTAACAGCTTCCGGCCCTTGAATTGCAATTAAAACTTGGTCTTGGGAGATGTCGGTAAAACTAATTTCGCTAGATGCTAAATGGGCTTCTATCCAGGCTTTGTCTGTGATGCGAGTGGCGGCGTTGACAATGATTACTGCACGTTCTTCGCCCGTAGTGGGATCTGGTTCTTGGCAGTAGAAAATAATGTCGTCTAAGATGCAGCCTTTGTTATTTAGTAAGACTGTATATTGAGCTTGACCTGGTTGCAAGCGGCTTAAGTCTGAGGGTACTAAGGGTTGAAATTTTTCTATTAGTTGTTTCCCTTTCAAGCAGAATTTTCCCATGTGGGAAATGTCGAACATTCCAGCTTGTTGGCGTACTGCTTGGTGTTCGCTGCTGATGCCTGCGTACTGCACTGCCATCTCCCACCCGGAAAATGGTACCATCCGACCTTTGAGCTGTAATGATAGGTCGTACAGAGGCGATCGCGCAAGCTGGCTCGGCCTCTCTGGATTTTTGGGTTCAGTTGACTTTGCCACGGGATAATTGCTTTTTTTGCGGGTAGATTGTTTTAATTTTACGGGAAAGTGCGATCGAATTTAAGAAGACGCTGGCACTTTCAACCGCCGTCCGATCTAATTTTGTTGATCTAATCTTGTTTATGGAGAATAGCGGGCTCGAACCGCTGACCCCTACAATGCCATTGTAGTGCTCTACCAACTGAGCTAATTCCCCTTTCTTTTCGCGCTCTCAATCATGCCTTAATGGAGTAATGTTTGTCAAGCCTTTTTGAAAAAATAGTTTGGAGCCTTGAACTGGCAAGGCTTTGGACTTTTTTTTAAATCTCCTGGCTGCTTTTCAATGAACGAATCCCTACTATTATTTAATAAGTGTGTTGGGATATTGCGGTTAAATGGCTCAAGCAAGAGCCCATGAGGAAGTAGACGACTACCAGGGCTGCGGCTGAGGCCGCAACTAGGATCCCGGCTAGCATTAGTGAAAATTCGCGTTGTGCGATCGCCTCTTGCATTAGGTGCAAAGACCAGGCTACTAGGGCTACGTCAATTATTAAAATAGAAATCAGCATAAGTTACGATTTGTAACAGCGTACCTATTGTAACAAAACTTTTGGCTCAGTGCAGATTAGCTTACGCGCATTTAATTATTGCTGTAAAACCCGCAGGGAGCAGCGGAAAGGCACTGAGAAAAAATGATAGCTCTACCTAATAATTACGATATGCAAAGTAAATGAGATCGGGCTGAGCTATTGAGGGGCGGCGGGCGCGATCGTGGCGGGCGCGATCGCCTTTTTTGAGGGTAGGTGCGTTAGGGAAGCCGGCGCCTGCGGGAGGCTCATCAACGAAGAGCGATCGCCCGTTTTGAGTGTAGCTGGATGGGAGAATGGCAAAATCTCAGCCGTTGTTGCACTTAGATGCGGTAAAATTAACTTGATTAATCTGCTTTTAAACGATGACAAATCGCTCTACTCGCGCCCTTTTTCACGGCAAAACACTCAACACCGCTTTGCGCGCTTTTAGCTTTCCGCAAGATATGGAAGTGCGCCGCCAAAAATTGGAAAAGTGGATTGCTGCACTGAAAACGGGTACCTTAGACGAAATCAAAGAAATTTCCCTGCACGGCAGTTTTATTAATGATATTTTTCAGGATGTTTTGGGATATTGCTCGGTAATTCAAGGTGCGGGGAAAGCTTGGGAAATTAACGCGGAACAAACGATATCTGATGGCGGCGGTTCTGCTGACGGGGCGATCGGCTTTTTTACTGCTGCTGACAATCCTCAAGGCAAAGCCGTTTCCCTGCAAGGTAAAGTGGTGGCTCCGATAGAACTCAAGGGAGCAAAAAATGATTTAGACCGTCCCGCATCCGGGCGAGCCGAGTCAGCCGTTGACCAAGGTTGGCGCTACGCTAATTATACACCCGATTGTCGCTGGATTATCGTCTCGAATTATCGAGAATTGCGACTTTATCATACCAATAAAACTCCCGCTTATTATGAACAATTTTTTCTGACTGACTTGGCGGATTTTGAAGCTTTTAAGCGGTTTTACTTTCTGCTATGCAGGCGCAATTTTTTGCCTTCTTCAAATCAAGCTCAAACAGTTTCTGCGATCGACAGACTGTTAAAAGACTCTGACGAAGCTCAAGAGGAAATTACCAATAAATTATATCAAGAATACAAAGCAATTCGACTCGCTCTCGTCAAGCATTTTCGCTTTACCGGGCCGCAGGACATTCCCAATCGCGATCGCGTACTCATCGAAAAAGCTCAAAAAACTTTAGACCGCGTTTTATTCATTGCTTTTTGTGAAGATAAAGGGCTGCTGCCGCGAAACACCCTCAGCAACGCTCACGACCACACAGACCAATACAATCCTAGATTAATTTGGGAAAATTATCAATCTGTATTTCGCTGGGTTGATGTGGGAAATGATGACCCTCCTGTACCGGGTTACAACGGCGGTTTATTTAAATTCGATCCGATTTTAGACGCACAGTTGACTGTGCCCAATCCGTTATGCAGTCTGCTTAACAAGCTGACCAGATTTGATTTTGATACGGAAGTTTCTGTCGATATTTTGGGGCATATTTTCGAGCAGTCTGTTACTGATTTGGAAGAGTTAAATGCTGAGACTGCCGGACAAGAATACAATCAGAAAAAAGGCAAGCGGAAAACTCAAGGTGTGTTTTACACGCCCGCTTTTATTACTCAGTATATTGTCGAGGTTTCTCTTGGCGGTTATTTGCACCGGCGAGAGCAAGAATTGCGCGATTTATTCCTAATTAGCGAAGTTGCTGAAGAGTCGGTTGGGCCGCCAAAGAAAACTGCCATTAAGTTTTGGAAAGCCTATCGAGATGAGGTGCTGCAAAAAACGCGAGTTATCGATCCGGCGTGCGGTTCGGGTGCTTTTTTGATTGCGGCTTTCGATTATTTGATGCAGCAGTACGAAAGAGTCGATCGCGAATTGAACGCTTTGGGCTGTAAGCCAAAAAACGGCAACTCCCTTGAATTTGACAGAAGCATTTTAAGCAACAACCTGTACGGCGTAGATTTGCTGCCGGAATCGGCGGAAATTACCAAACTTTCCCTGTGGTTGAAGACGGCCCAAGCGGGTAAAACGCTGACTTATTTGGATGATAATATTAAAGCGGGAAACTCGATCGTCGCTGACAGTAATGTAGCAGATACAGCGTTTGATTGGCAAGCTGAATTTCCCCCGATTTTTGCTGATGGCGGTTTTGATGTTGTCATTGGCAATCCGCCTTATGTGCGGCAGGAGTTGCTATCTCCACTTAAACCATACTTGCAAGCAAATTATGAATCCTATAACGGCGTAGCAGACCTTTATACTTACTTTTATGAACTCGGATTAAACATTCTCAAACCGGGGGGAGTGCTTTCGTATATTGTCACAAATAAATGGCTGAGGTCTGGATACGGTGAACCTCTACGCAAGTTCTTTGCCAGTCAAGGTTTACTAGAGCAAATTATTGATTTCGGACACGCGCCAATTTTTGAGGATGCTGATACTTTTCCCTGTATTGTCGCAGTCAGAAAACCTAACGCTTCTCTATGTATCTCTGAAACTGAAAGCGAGATTGAACCAGGTAAATCTGAACCTAATTCGCCTGTGATTGTTTGTCCGGTTCCGCGCGAGGAACTTGCTAATATCAACCTTACACAATACGTTCAACAACACGGTTATCAAATTTCGCGAGCTCGTTTTACTGCGAGTGCTTGGAGTCTGGAACCTCCTGCTGTTGATGAGTTGATGCAGAAAATAAAACAAGTTGGAGTTCCGCTCAAAGATTTTGCAGGGGTTAAGCCTTTATATGGCATAAAAACAGGATTTAATGAAGCTTTTTTAATTGATGAAGCTACTAAAAATAGTCTAGTTAAAGCTGACCCTAAGTCCGCTGAAATTATCAAGCCATTATTGCGAGGTCAGGATATAAAACGCTGGTGTCCTCAATGGGATGAAGTTTGGATAATCTTTGCTCATAGAGAGATTGAGATAGAAAACTATCCTACGATAAAATCTCATCTGGAAAAATATAGAACTAAGTTAGAAGCAAGAGCAGGCAAACAATTATGGTGGCAGTGGCAAGCCTCACCATCTTTTTGCAACCTATTTCAACAGCCTAAACTGAGCTATCAAGAAATTCAATTTCATCCAGCATATAGCTATGATAATAGGGGTTATTTAACAAATAATAAAGCTTTCATTATTCCGACTTCTGAATTGTATATCTTGGGAGTGCTTAATTCAGCACTCATCTGGTGGCACAATTGGCGGTATTTGCCGCACATGAAAGATGACGCACTGAGTCCCGTCGGCGAATTGATGGAAAAGCTTCCGATCGCACCACCAACTGACCAAATTCGTGCCGAAGTCGAATTAATTGTCAGCCGTTTAATTGAAATTGCCAAAACTAATCAAGAGACTCACCGAGATGTCTTGCAATGGCTGGAAATCACTTATTTAATTGATAAACTCGGACAAAAACTCGAAGACTTTTCTGCCCTTTCCTTTGCAGAATTCGTATCAGAAATCAGAAAGCGAATGCCAAAAACTAAATCCTCCGATCCTCTCGGCGTTGCTGGACTAAAAGCAGTCCGCGAAACTTATAATGAATATGCACCGGCCATTCAATCTCGCAAAGCTGAGGCGTTGAGACTGGAACACCGTTTATCCGATTTAGTTAATCAAGCTTACGGATTGACAGCGGAGGAAATAGATTTGATGTGGAAAACAGCACCTCCCCGAATGCCGATCGCCAGACAGATTTGATATAATATTAGATCGGTGTTTGTCTTCGTCTGGAATGTTGGGATAACAATTTTTGCCGACCAATTATGCAATTTGTGCGGGATTTAAAGGTTAATTCTTGACCTTTGAGGTAATTTTTAATCTCCTGTTGTCTTGCTCCCCCCTTGCTAAGGGGGGTAAAACACCTAATGCTCTCAGCGATTTAATCCCCTGTTATCCCATCTTGCTCCCCCCCTTAGCAAGGGGGGGCTGGGGGGGGTAAAACACCTAATGTTCTCAGCGATTTAATCCCATCTACAATCACATCTAGAACCCCATCCAAATTATGATAAACATTATCATTTGTAAACCTCAAAAAATTAATTCTTGCTGATTCAATAAATTCTTGCCTTTCCGCATCATATTCTACAGCATCTTCTTGAAAATGACTATCACCGTCAACTTCTAGTGCTAACTTGATTTCCGGCGAGTAGAAATCGATCACAAATTCTGCTACGCTGTACTGTCTGCGAAATTTACAATTCTCAAGCTGTCTGTTTTTGATTTTCTCCCAGAGACGTTTTTCAGCTTTTGTCATTTCTCTGCGAAGCCGCTGTCGCTTGAGTTTTTCTGAGGTTTTGTTGTAAAGTTTTGTCATTTTTTATTTGGGTTTTTTCGTTGCTTGCTTGGCTTTTCTTACCCCCCCAGCCCCCCTTGCTAAGGGGGAGCAAGAGGGTTTTTTGAGGTTGCTTGGCTTTTTTTACCCCCCCCCAGCCCCCCCTTGCTAAGGGGGGGAGCAAGAGGGTTTTTCGTTGTTGCTTGGCTTTTTTACCCCCGTTGCTAAGGAGGAGCAAGAGGGTTTTTCGTTGTTGCTTGACTTTTTTTACCCCGTTGCTAAGGAGGAGCAAGAGGGTTTTTTGAGGTTTTGTGAACTATCCGTGTAAGTCCGGTAGATGCAAAAAAGGGGCAACTCGCGTCGCCCCTCATCTATTTAATCAACTGGAAAATTAAACTTCCACAGCAATCTTTTGTTCCGAAGCCTCCGGCGAATTCGCTTCACTTGGCGGCACAACTTGCCAGAACTTAGGCAAATATTCAGCCCAATTTGCCAAAATCTTTTCAGCTTTCTTGCTGCCAGTTCGATCGCGCTGAGCCTCAATCAACTCCTTCAATTGCGCCTCCCCAGCCGCCGTACAAACGCGCTGCATCTTCACAATCTCCCCGTTGACGTGAGCTGGGAAAGTCCCATCTTCATCGAGGAAATAAGCCAAGCCGCCAGTCATTCCAGCGCCGACGTTGCGGCCGACTTTTCCTAACACGACGATCGCGCCGCCAGTCATGTACTCGCAGCAGTGATCGCCGGCACCTTCAATGACTGCTTTCGCCATTGAGTTGCGAACCGCAAACCGTTCGCCCGCTTTACCCGCAGCCAACAGAGTTCCCCCCGTTGCGCCGTACAAACAAGTGTTACCGACGATCGCATTTTCGGAAGCATCGTAAGTCGCACCAGCCGGCGGTGCGATCGCAATTTCGCCACCGTGCATTCCCTTACCAACGTAGTCGTTAGCTTGGCCTGACAGCACCAGCGTCATTCCCGGCAAATTGAATGCGCCGAAGCTTTGGCCCGCGCTACCCGTGCAGTTGAGGGTGATTTGACCGCTAAAGCCGGTGTTACCGTATTGCGTGGCGATCGCACCTGATAAACGTGCTCCCACAGTGCGATCGGTATTCACCAATTTTACACTCTTGCTAACACTGGTTTGATTGGCGATCGCACTTTTAATTTCAGCATCCGCCAACAAATCATCATCCAACACTGGCCCGTTGGTGTGAATATCGCCGTGAATCAAGAAAGATCGATCGCCCTTAGTATCCGGCAACTTAGTCAAACAATCCAAATTAATCGCTTGAGTTTTAGTTAGTTGCACCCCTTCGCGCATTGTCAGCAAATCCGCGCGGCCGATGATATCTGCGATCGACTTATAACCCAATTTCGCCAACAAACTCCGCACTTCTTCTGCTACGAAATAGAAGAAATTAACAACGTGCTCCGGCGTTCCGGGGAACCGTTTCCGCAAGTGTTCCTGTTGAGTTGTTACGCCCACCGGACAACTATTCATGTGACAAACGCGAGCCATAATACAGCCTTCAGCAATCATTGCCACCGTGCCAAAACCGTACTCTTCGCCGCCCATCAAAGCGCCTACAATCACGTCCCAGCCGCTTTTGAAGCCACCGTCAACGCGGAGCAAAACTCGATCGCGCAATTTATTTTCCATCAGCACCCGGTGAACTTCTGTCAACCCGAGTTCCCACGGAGAACCTGCGTGCTTAATCGAACTCAATGGCGAAGCACCGGTGCCGCCATCGTGACCGGAAATTTGAATCACATCAGCATTTGCCTTGGCCACACCGGCGGCCACAGTCCCGATGCCGACTTCCGACACCAACTTCACCGAAACACCAGCTTTTGGATTGATTTGATGCAAATCAAAAATCAACTGCGCCAAATCCTCGATCGAATAAATGTCGTGGTGAGGAGGAGGCGAAATCAGCGTGACACCCGGTTTCGATCGGCGCAAATAAGCAATATACTCGCTCACTTTCGGCCCCGGCAATTGACCGCCTTCACCCGGTTTCGCACCTTGTGCGATTTTGATTTCGATTTGTTTGGCGTTCATCAGGTACTCAGGAGTTACGCCGAAACGCCCGGAAGCTACTTGTTTGATCGATGAAGAAGCTGTATCGCCGTTTTGCAAACCTTTCAAGTGAGGTAGAGTTTGTGAGAAACCAGCCTCGCTGACATCGTTTAGCATTTTGTAGCGCACCGGATCTTCCCCGCCTTCGCCGGAGTTGGATTTGCCACCGATGCGGTTCATCGCAATGGCGAGAGTTTCGTGGGCTTCCGGGGACAAAGCGCCGAGGGACATACCGCCGGTGGCGAAGCGCTTGACAACATCTGCTACAGATTCGACTTCTTCGATCGCAATGGAAGGACGATCGCTCGCAAAATCCAGCAAATCTCGCAAAGCCGTTACCGGCCTGTTTTCTAGCTGTTGCTTGTAAACCTCGTAATGGTCGTAGGCACTTGCACCATTTTTGTCACCACTTGGTGTCATTTTTGGTTCGGCCCCATTGCCATTACTGTTAGTTTGAGCCTTAAAAGTAGTCACAGCCCTGTGCAAAGCCTTAGCCATTTCCGGGCTGTTCATGTGATATTCACCGCCCCGGCGGTACTGCACGAAGCCGAAGTTTTCCAGCTTTTTCAGAATCAATTCTGGGAAAGCCTGACTGTGGAAAGACATTACCTCGTTAGCCAGTTCCGCCACACTCAAACCGCCGATGCGAGAAACAGTGCCTTTGAAGCCCAAATCGAGCAAATCACCGCCAATGCCGATCGCCTCAAAGATTTGCGCCCCCTGATAGCTAGACAGCAGCGAAATCCCCATTTTCGACAAAATCTTCAGCAAGCCATTTTCCACCGCTGTGCGGTATTTAGCTTGAGCTTCAGTGACGGTAATTTTGGGAACTTTGCCGTGCTGCATCAAATTTTGAGTTTTGGTGTCAAACCACCAGCCGCGCACGCTTTCCAATGCCAAGTAAGGGCAAATAGCCACCGCACCGTAACCCATCAAACAAGCGAAGTGGTGAGTGCTCCAACATTGGGCGGTATCGACAACTAGCGAAGTTTGCATCCGCAGCCCAACGCTAATTAAGTGGTGGTGAATCGCACCAACTGCCAGCAACGGAGGAATGTAAGTACATTCAGCACTCAATCCACCCGAAGATACATTGCCTTCTTTCTTCAAAAGTCGATCGCTCAAAATCAGAATTCTCGAACCCTCGCGCACCGCTTCAGCCGCCTCTTGACAAAGTTGCTCGACTGCGGTTTTCAAACCTCCGGGCCCTGCAGCGATTTTGTAAAGAGTGGACAATTCGGTGGCGGGGAAAGACTTTTGGTCTTTCAAGAAACACAGTTCAGCGTCGTTGAGTACCGGGGAATCAATTTTTAGCAGCTTGGCATTTTCCGGGATTGTTTGCAATAAATTGCCCCGCAAGCCTACATTCATTGTGAGTGACATCACCATCCCTTCGCGCAGGGGGTCGATCGGCGGATTTGTCACTTGAGCGAACCGCTGTTTGAAATAGTTGTACAGCAACTGAGGCTTTTCTGAGAGTACGGCCAAAGGAGCGTCATCGCCCATGCAGAAAGTCGGTTCCTTCCCAGAACTCGCCATCTCCACAATCACCATATCCAAATCTTCGGCGGTGTAGCCAAAAGCAGTTTGGGTTGCTAAGAGTGTTTGCGGTTCCAGGGTTGCCGTTTCCGCAAAAGGCTGCGGTTCCAAGGTTTCGCGGTTTTGTTTCAGCCATTCGCCGTAGGGGTGGCGCTTAGCAATTCGCTGTTTTAGCTGCCAATTTTTGAGAATTTCGTGGGTTTGCAGGTCAACTGCAATCATTTGTCCTGGCCCCAAACGGCCTTTTTCGACAATATCTGCTTCGGGAATATCGACAACTCCGGCTTCGGAGGCGACAATTACCAAACCGTCTTTAGTAATGCAGTAGCGGGCCGGACGCAAACCGTTGCGATCGAGCGTAGCACCTACTTGTTTGCCGTCGCTGAACACCAGCAAGGCCGGGCCGTCCCAAGGTTCTTGAATGCCGCTGTAATATTCGTAAAAATCTACAATTTCGGGATAGGTGGCCAAATCCGGCTGATTTTTGTAAGCTTCCGGCACCAGAATTGTCAGGGATTCTAGGGGAGTGCGGCCGGAGTGCACCAACAATTCCATCACGTTGTCCAAGTTGGCCGAATCGCTGCTTTCGGGATTGACGATTGGGTTGAACGTGTCGATGTCGGCTTGACTCCAATTCGGGTGAGACAAATTGGCTTGTCGCGCCTTCATCCAGGTAATATTGCCCAACAGCGTGTTAATTTCGCCGTTGTGTCCCAGCAAGCGCATCGGCTGGGCCAAGTGCCAGCGGGGCATGGTGTTGGTGCTGAAGCGGCGGTGATAGACGGCGAAGGAGCTTTTATAAGCGGGATTTTTCAGATCTGGGTAAAATTCTGCCAGTACGGCCGATCGCACCATGCCTTTATAGACGATCGTGCGGCAGGAAAAAGAGCAAGTATAAAATTCTCGGCGGGTGAAGTTGGGGCGATTTGATAGGGCGTGTCCGATCGTGCGGCGGGCCAGAAATAGCTGTCTGTCGAGTTCGTCTCCGGTTAAGTCCGGTGAACTGACAATTACTTGTTCGATTTGAGGCTGATTTTCTAGCGCTTGCGGGCCCAAAACCGAGGGTACAATGGGAACTTTGCGCCATCCCAAAAGTATCAGCCCGCGATCGGTCAGAACTTGCTCAACCACCTGCCGCGCTATAGTCGCTTGAAATTTATCTTGAGACAAAAACAGCATTCCCACGCCGCAGTTTTCCCGTGCTGGAGGCACAATTCCCTGTTCGGCAAACCAAGCATCCAGCAATTCCCAAGGAATCGCCGTCATCAAACCGGCACCGTCGCCGGAATCAGAGTCGGCGCTGCAACCGCCGCGGTGTTCCAGACAAGTTAAGGCTGGCAGAGCTTTTTGAATCAGCGAGTGAGTAGCTTTACCGTTTTGGTTGGCAATAAAGCCTACACCGCAGGCATCTCTTTCTTCCACTAACCAGCTTTGGCCGGCGAATGGAGTTCCTCGTTGAGTCTGATGCACGTTGCTGTTTGGATCGATCGTATTACCCATGTTGATTGAAAGTTATTTCGGTGATTGTGTGGTTGATTTGTTTTTATAGCTCGGAGAGAGAATGCTGCCGAGTGGTGGGATCTTAGTAAATCTTGAAACAGCACATAGCAAGCTGATTTAGATAAAAATTTACGTCGATGCTGCCTGCACTGAGGACTGAAACCCTGTTTGCCAATTTTAAATTATGTCGCTCGCATCGCCTCGGAGATGTCTCCTAGAATACCCTGCTGTGAAAAAGCAGTGATTCTTTGGGCGATCGCCGCCCTGCAACTACAGACATTGCAGGCAATTCCCTACCGGATAGCTGCGCTAGCGCGGGTTTTTTGGGTGTTTTTTCCCTGAGTCCGCAAGGGTAGCCTTGCAGCGGAATCAGGTAGATAGTAACTTTAGCGTTATTTTGCTGACTGCGCTGTTGAGTTGCTTTCGTTAGCGCCCGCAGACACAAAAGCCACCTGCCCGCTCACTGGGTAGGTGCAATCTAGCAGCGTGGTTCACAACTGTTGACACTCCTCGCGCTAAAGCGACGAGGATTCTTAAGACCATATTTTCTGTCTTAAAGGCGCTGACAAAGTGCCCC
>NZ_JAUBRH010000037.1:0-9512 GCF_036701775.1 Microcoleus sp. N9_A2
AAATGCTAAAACTTCGTTGTGCTTACCTCAACGACCTCTTGGCTATTTGAGGCTTTTGCAAAACCGGGATGCTCCCGATTAACGCAGATAATTTTGAGATTGTTTGGGAATGAGTGCAAGAAGTTTCATAGTCCCGGTTCCGGGCGGGCAAATCACCCGCCCTAGAAAAAGATTTAGCTTAATATTGAGGTACAGACGGGTCTACTTCTTCACTCCAAGCAGTAATCCCGCCCTTAACATTAATCCCCTCAATTCCCGCTTCTTTCAAAATGCTCAAGGCCTTCGCAGAACGTCCGCCCATTTTGCAGTGTGCAATCAAGCGGTGGCCGTTCAACAATTCCTTGACTTTGGCGACACCTGCGCCGTGTTCGATATCCGGCAAAGGAACTAAAACCGACCCAGGAATTTGACCAATTTGATACTCGTTGGGATTCCGAACATCTAACAATACAAAATCCTTCGCACCGCTGTCGATTAATTTCTTAAGTTCTTTGACAGTCATCTCGGGAATTTTCTGTTGTTCCGCTTCCTCGGCTTTTGCTTTATTAAAACCGCAGAATTCTTCGTAATCGATTAACTTTTCAATTACGGGGCGCACTGGATTCGGGCGCAGTTTCAATTGCCGGAACGTCATATCTAAGGCATTGTAAAGCAACAATCTGCCGCTCAAAGTTGTGCCTTGACCTAAGATAATCTTGATAGCTTCCGTTGCTTGGATAGAACCGACAACTCCGCACAAAACGCCTAAAACGCCGCCTTCGGCACAAGAAGGAACCATCCCAGGAGGCGGGGGTTCGGGGTACAAATCGCGATAATTCGGGCCGCCTTCGTAGTTGAAAACTGTTGCTTGCCCTTCAAATCGGAAGATGGAACCGTAGACGTTGGGCTTGTTTAAAAGCACGCACACGTCGTTCATTAAATAGCGAGTCGGGAAGTTGTCCGTACCGTCGATGATGATATCGTAAGGAGTGGCAATGTCGATCGCATTTTCGGAACTAACGCGAGTATCGTACAAATCAACTTGACAAAAAGGATTAATTTCTAAAATCCGATTTTTAGCCGACTCAATCTTCGGTTTCCCAACCCAAGATGTGCCATGAATTACTTGTCGCTGCAAGTTGGAATGGTCAACAATATCAAAGTCTACAATGCCAATGCGGCCAACACCGGCGGCTGCTAAATACAGCAGCAGCGGAGAACCGAGGCCTCCCGTACCGATGCAGAGCACACTGGCAGCTTTGAGACGCTTCTGCCCTTCCAATCCAACTTCTGGCAGGATCAGGTGGCGAGAGTAGCGTTCGTATTCTTGTTTGTTGAGCTGGATCTCATCCAGATTAGGATTTAGCATGATATTGTGTGTAGCGCAGATTTTGAATTATATCCTATCTGAATCTTTCGCATTTTTACCTGTTTGTTATTTTTACTAATTATTTCTTAATCTCAGTCGGTTCCTGTGCGAGAATTTCCTCTGCTTGAAAGTTCCCCTCTGCGTCAAGACTCCAACTGCGGAGGTCTTCTGAACTGCCTTGTCGGACGGACACTATGATGTAAGAGTATTGGGCCCAGGCCAATGTCCGATCGCACTCTGAGGGCACTGCGGGACAATCTGGGTGAGAATGATATATGCCGATGATGTCTAAATTGCGATCGCGCCCATGTTTCATCGCCCGCAACATATCTTCGGGCTTTATAGCATATCTGCGTCTTTCTGTCAATCCTTTTTGTTCGGGCCAATTCTCCTCAGCCTCAGCACTCCAAGCATTGTCAGTCGGCCAAACTTCCACTAAAGTTTTAACATCGCCAGTAACTCGACCGAGCAACAAACCGCAGCATTCTTCTGGATAAGCGCTTTCGGCGTGGGTGCGGATGGATAAAATGTGAGATTCGGAAAGTGCGATATTTTGCATTTTCTTTTAGGCTTTTTTGACGAACCGCGAAGACGCGAAGGAGGCGAAGGAAGAGAGGAGAAGGGAAGGGAAAGTCTTTATATAACTAATGTCAAATAAACCCGGTTTCTTCTCATCAATATTGGGTTTATTAACGAAGAATCTAGGAAGAAACCGGGTTTATTACCCCGTGCGTAAGTCTTTGGCTATCTAGCCCTCAATTGCTATCAAGTCGGAGTTTGCTGCAATTCGGGTCGTTCGTCTGGGACGATCGCATTTTCGACTGGACACACCTGCAAACAAATGCCGCAGTCAATACAGGTATCAAAATCAATCCAAAACCAATCAGTACCCTTGACATTTTTGCCGGGGCCGGGGTGAATGCAAGCAACCGGACAAGCGCCGACGCAATCAGCAATTCCCTCGCAAATATTCGTAACAATAGTGTGTGCCATAGTGTTCTCTCAAAACATTTTAGTTAGATCGGGAATTAGCAATTAGCAATTGGCCAAACCTTCTCTCAATCAGCAGGATACATAATATCATATCTGGTGATTTTTAACCAATTACTAACTACTAATTACCAATTACCCATTAGGCTAATTTACCGTTTCAATTGTTGGCAATCCTTCGGCATTTACCCAAGCAATTTGAGTAATTCGTCGATCGCGCGCGTATTCCCGCGCCTCCTCCTCTGTCTCCCGACTCTCCAAATCTATTTCTACCCGAACTAGGTGAGTAGACTCTCGGAGTTTGCGGGCATAATCAAAAGCCGCCGCCGCCGCTTCGGGAGTTTGAGGCACAACCAACCATTCGCTAGCTGGCGTCTCCGTGGGCAATTGCCCCTCTGTCAGCAAAACTTGGTGCAAATCTTCAATATTCAGACAAAACCCGATGCCGGGGGAATTTTGCCCTTGGGGATCGAACAGTCCTAAAAGTCGATCGTACCGCCCGCCTTGTCCTAAAACTCGCTGTCCGCTTTTGCTGCTGCTGACAACTTCAAACACTATTCCAGTGTAGTAGTCAAATGTTTGAATTAAACTCAAATCGAGGTGGATGTGAGATTTTAAATTGGGGATTTTTGCTTGACATTTGTGCAGTAGTTCGATCGCCGATTTGAGATTATTTAACGCGGCTTGCTGCGGCAAATCTAAATCTAGTTTGGCAACAATTGGCAACACATCTTCTGGGCGGCCGCGCAAGTCAAATAACAGCAGAGCTCTTTCTCGCAATTCGTCAGACAGCGGCAAGGTTTCTAAGGCGATGCGATCGAGATTGGCGATCGCCCCCCGAACTTTTTGGCGCACGTTTGGCGGAAACGGTTCCAGCAATGTTGCAGTCAAGCCGGCTTCTCCCAAAACCAAATGCCAGTCATCAATTTCCAAGTTCTGCAAGCACTCAGACAGCAGCAGCAGCACTTCCGCATCCGCAACGCTTCCCCCCGCGCCGAGAAGTTCTACCCCAGCTTGATAGAACTCCTGTTGCCCGCCTGAGCCAGTATCTGGGCCTTTGCGGAAGACGTTGGCGTTGTAGTAGAGGCGCTGAGGCTGCCAGCGAGTCCCGGACATCCGCATTGCAGCCGCGCGGGCGATGGATGCTGTCAATTCCGGCCGCAAACCAAGTTCTCCATCCTCGGCGTCTTGCAGTTGAATTAAGGTCGATCGGTCGATCGCGCCCCCAGCCATCAAAGTCTCCAGCCTTTCTAGTGTAGAGGTAATAATCCGGTGATAGCCCCAGCGGTGAAAAACCTGCTGTAAGCGCCGTTCGATCGAAATTTTTTGAGCAACGTCAAGGGGCAATAAATCTCTTGCACCGGATGGGGGTTGGTGAACCATATCAATTTTAGAGTTTAGACTTTAGATTTTCGATTGGGCTTAGAAGCTTGGCTTGAGGGACGGTGTTAAAGTCGAACCAGGCAAGCCTAACACTCGACTTTAACAAATTAAGGTGTCATATCAATTTTAGATTTTAGACTTTAGATTTTTGATTGGGCTTAGAAGCTTAGCTTTAGGAAACGGTGTTAAAGTCGAACGTGGCAAGCCTAACCTTCGACTTTAACAAATTAAGGTATCAATAATACGCTTGGGTTCAGAAGACCGGGCGCTTGAAACCGCCCTATTATCTTTTCAACGATTCAAAACTGACAACTGACAACTGACAACTTCTCACTTCTTCTTCCCGCCAAACAAACTTGCAAAAAATCCTGGTTTCTCCTCACCTTTTTTGGCTTTTGCGGCAGCTTGTTCCAGCTTTTTCTTAACCTCCAAAGCCGTCGGTTCTTCAGGATTTGATGCCAAAGCTTTGTTCATCTCAAGTTTCGCCATTGTCGCTTGATTTTGCTCAAAGTAACACATTGCTAACATAGCGTGAGCCTTGCTGTGTTTTGGAGTGCGCTTCAGGGCTTCTCTCAACTCCAAACTTGCTTTAGCGTAATTTTTGCTGTCCATAAATCCTTGAGCTCGGCGGCAATAGGCTTCTGTCTGCGAGTCTGGGGGTTCGACTTTAGGCGGAGTTGGGGGTGGGGTTGGGGGTGGGGTTGCTGCTGCTGCTGCTGTTTTTTCTGTGCTAGTTGGGGCTGTGGCTTTTGCAGATGAACCGGGTGCAACCGCACCACCGCCAAGGCGCTCTTTTCGCAGCAGGTAAACCATGTTAAGTTCACTAATTTGAGCGATCGCATCTTCGGTTTCCTTAACTGATTCGTACTGCTTAAGAGCCAGTTTTCCAACTGCTGTTTTGTAAGCTTCTTCCCAATTTTGATCGGTAACTAACTGTTTGGCTGCTGCGCTTTCGATTTGCATTTTCGCCTGTTCTTTAACCACGCGCTTGCCGATGGCTGTTAATAGCAGGTTGTATTCTTTGCGATCGCTTTCCTTGGAGAATTTGTTGTAAGCCGGATTGACTACTTTTGACAAAAATTGGTTAGCCCAATCTTTATCGGCTTGGCTTTCAAAAGAGCAAGTATCCGAATGCAAGCGGCGGGCGATTTTCATGTAGCGCTTGCGGATGTCGTTAAACTCGGCGTCTAAGGGAATTCCCAAAATTGCGTGCTGATCTGTAAAGTCGTACTTGAACAGCCCTTTTGTCATTTCAAAAGACATAACTTTTACTCTTCCTTTCCTGGCTTTTCACTATTCTTTAATGTAGCTTGAGTCAAGGGGTTCTGACCCCCGTACTACCCCCGATCTATTGCTGGGGGCACGTTACCCCAAGAAGATAAGGGAGGAACTGCTAGCAGTGCGCCACTGAGTTCGCCGTGTATTTTGCCGTTTGTGGCCAAAATCCGACCCGAGTTGATCTCAAAGGCACTGCCGTCATAAGCTGTAATTTGACCTCCGGCTTCGGAGACGATGACTACACCGGCAGCTACGTCCCAAGGGGCAAGTCCCCGTTCCCAGTATCCGTCCGATCGCCCGCAGGCGAGGTGTGCGAGGTCTAGGGATGCGGAACCGCTGCGCCGCACGCCTTGGGTGAGGTGGGTGAGATGACAGAATTCGGCATAATTATTGTCTGCTGTTTCGCGCCGATCGTATGCAAAGCCAGTGACTAGCAAGCTGGTTCTCAATTCTGAGATTTGGGAAACTTCGATCGGCCTCCGGTTGCAGGTTGCCCCCAATCCTTTGCCTGCTCGAAACAATTCGTTATGAAAAGGGTCGAAAATTACTCCGATTTGTGGTATGCCGTCGATTAAAAGCCCGATCGACACGGCGTAAAAAGGATATTGGTGAGCATAATTGGTTGTGCCGTCCAAAGGGTCGATTGCCCACAGGTATTTGCTGCTGGCATCCCCTAATTTGCCTGATTCTTCGGCGAGGATGGCGTGATCGGGTACGTGGCGGCCGAGAATTTCTAAGATGACGGCTTCTGAGGCTTTGTCGGCTTCTGTGACTAAATCGCCCGATCGGCCTTTTTCTTGAATTTTTTCTAGTTTTCCGCAGAAAGATTTCAGGACGGAACCGGCGGCTAAGGCTGCTTCGGTGGCTATTTCTAAGAAGTTTTGCAGTTGATTATCAGTCATTGGGAATTGGGAATTGGGAATTGGGAATTGAGAATTGCTTCCAATGACAACTGTCAACTGCCAACTGCCAACTGTCAACTGACAACTGCCAACTGTCAACTGTCAACTGTCAACTGTCAACTGAACTATTGCCGATTTTGCTGGCGGAATTCTGCAGGAGTTTGGCGCAAAGCTCGTTCTGGATTCCACAGGCCTTTACCCATGAGTCTCGCCCATTCTTGAGCGTTCACCAGTCGCTGCTGGTATTTGGTGTTGGGCGATCGCACTGAAGCCAGGGCATAACCTTCTTTGACTAGCTGTTCGTTGAGCAAAACTTTATCTTGCCACAAGTAGGCTAGTTTGCGATCGAACTGGTCTTTCTCTTCAATGTCTGATTCTAACAATACCTGTTTTCCCCCAATTAGCTGTTCTAGTCTTTGTTTGGCTGCTTCTCCCCAAGGCTGCTGTTTTAAATCCGGGGCATCAATACCAATCAGCCTGATTTGTTCTAATAAGGCTATTTTGTCGGCTGTACTGATAACTTCGATTGTTTGCCCGCTGATGGCCCTTTCTACTTTGGCGATCGTACCTTGGGGCATTTCTGGTTTTTGGCAGCTAGCTAACAATAGACAAAGGGCGATCGCACATAACCGATAAAGCATGGATAATTGGTAGTTGATAATTTATAGAATTAATTGCCTCACTCTTCATCCAACGGCAAACCGACTTTAACTTTACCTTTCCCGAAATAGCGGCCGAATTGCAGTTCGTACACTTCGTCTTCGTCTTGCGTCTCTACCTCGATGTTGGAACGGGGATAGCAGACGCACAGCAGGGCATAACCTTCTTTTTGCAGTTCCACAGACAGCCCCATTGCTTCTGGCTGGTGCAGTTCCCCCGACTTGACGCGCACCGCACAGGCCGTACAAGCGCCGTTGCGGCAGGAAAACGGTAATTCTATTCCTTGGTTTTCGGCGCTTTGGAGGATGTATCGGTCTTCGGGTACTCGCACGGTGTGGCGATCGCCTGTCTGTCTGTTATGAATTTTAATTGTGTAAGAGTTAGTCATGGAATTTTAGATTTTAGATTTTAGATTTTAGATTGGGGTGGGCGGGGCAAGAGCCTTGAAATGAATGGGTTTGCGACCACGGGAGGAGAACCCAAGCCTGCCCGTTTCACACCCTACCCATATTAAACAGCAAATTTATGCCGTTACCCCTTCCCAAATCAGATTTGTTCTGCTAAGATAGTTTAGCTGTGGCTAAATGAATTAATTTAGCCCTGGAGAGGTGGCCGAGCGGTTGAAGGCGCACGCCTGGAAAGTGTGTTTAGGGCAACTTAACGAGGGTTCGAATCCCTCCCTCTCCGTTAAACAAGTTGTTTAGGCAAAAAAAAACAGCTTGCAACAAAAATCTCTGATATGAGATAAATACTTTGATTAGAGCGATCGCCCTTGAGTTCTTTTAGAAAAATCAAGGGCGATCGCTTTTCAATGTTTGAGTGTAAATTAGGGCGATCGGGCCGAAAAACACGCCCAGATATAATGTTAATACTAGAAAACCATAGTGACGCTCCTACACCAATCGCCAGCGATATAGTCTAGGAGCGTCACTTAATTGTTTTTTCCAAATTTATCTTTGAACTAATCATACCTTTATTTCGCAACTCCCATCGGTAACATTTAGGGACTGTCGGCATAGGACCAGATGCCTCTGGCATGGGCATCGGGCATCGGGCATGGGTAATAGTTAGTGGTTACTGGTTAGTAGTTTTTCTAATCACAAATAACCAATACCCTATTGGCAATGCCCAATTTCCCATGCTCAATTTCCCAATTAAATGAACAAGCTAGGTGAGATTTTAAAATAATCGCCTAGTGCCTTAGCTTGTGCCTTGCTAATCGCTCTTTTCCCATTCACAACCTCAGACACCACACCGCTCGATCCAATGATACCTACCAAGTCCGCTTGACGGGTGCCGCTGGATTCCATGATGTGTTGCAAAATCTCATGAGGCTCCGATTCGATCGGATAATTTTCTGTCTCATAAACTTCAATCAGCGTTACTAACAACTTGTATAAAATTCTCTCCTCTGGAGTGAGGTTTTTAGCGAAGGTTAGCCGTTCTGCCACTGCCAGGAAGCGATTGTATTCCTCTTCGGTTTCGATCGCCTTGGGAGCAATTTCTGCAAGCAAGTTGCTATAAGTTGCTCGGTCAAAAGTAAGTATCATTTTTCCATTTGTCTTTGTCGTATTCAGCATGGGTTAGGAAATATTTGTAGAAAATAGTTTGAGCCTCGTAGTTGATGCCCACAATCAGGCGATACTTGTTGCCTTTGATATTAAAGACGGTGAAGTTTCCTACTGCTTCGGCATCCCGGAACTCCTTGCGAACCTCCTCCAAATTCTGCCATTTTGCATTCTTAAATTTTTTATGCAAGGTATCAATTTCAGTTTTGACATCGGGATACTGGGCCGCATCATTACGGAGGTTGGAGATCGAGATTAGGTGCATGGGTTTTTGGTTGGTGTCTTTTTTTGTCTAACATCGCAACCTTGATCCGGTAGTGGTGCAGAAGTAAGGTTTTTGGCATTCTCAATCCATATCCAGAAAGGGTTGTATTGAATTGCATCATTACTGTTGCAGGACTACGCTTGATCCTTGACTACTATGCTTATACTCTCATATTGAGAGGAAGATGTCAAGAGCAGATCGAGTAAAAATTCTTTAACCGACTCCAAGTGGGTTTTGTCTGTGTAGACGCGGTTGGAAACCGCAGGCTTTGTCTTTAATCCCACTCTTCCTCCCCCGACTTGATCCTCATCGTGTAAAAAAGCTTCTAGCAGCGTGGTTCTGGCGATCGCATGGAAGTTGTGGAAACTCGCCTTTTTGCAGCGTTCAAAGACTATCTAGCCGCTTATTTGGATTTTGTCGATCGCGCCGAACAGATGAGATGGGGCGCAAAGTTAGATAGTATCTAACAAGCTCAACTGTGCTATTTGCGGTATCGTGCCGAAAAAAACTCGGCCCAGGGAATGTTTAAGCGGTTCTACGGCGAGGAATGGACTAAGCGAGTATATTCAAGGATTTTTGTTCAATTGGGAACGGAAGCTGGCACAATTGGTAAGTAACAAGAATTAATTTTAATAGAAGCTTCAGCCACTACACTTATTAGTGTAGGTTGGCATGAGGAAAATGCCAATGGTCAAAAAAAATCGCAATGTAGTTAGTTCCAATTCAGAAAGTAAAGTCAAAGTCGGACTTTCGCTGACTTCTTCTAGTGCCGATCGATTAAACGTGATCGCTCAAAAGCTCGGAATATCAAGGTCGGAACTCCTAGAACGCTTGGCACAAGGCGCTCTGGATATTTCTAAGGACAAGACGGAAGTTACTGTCACTTGGAAAAAAGGTGAAGAAACGCAGGTAGAGTCCCCCGACTTGCAAGGGGAAACAGCCGAAGAAAGCGCCATTAATGACGCTGTAACGGCAGAAACTCTATCGGACTCGGTGAGTGTAAAGCCAAATCCGCTGCAAGAAAGTTACGAAAGTTTACAGCAGCAGTTGAGTGAACGCGAAAGTTCGATCGCTTCTTTGCAGCAGCAATTAGCTACCGAAAAGCAAAATCTCGAAGG
>NZ_JAUBRH010000037.1:9612-65156 GCF_036701775.1 Microcoleus sp. N9_A2
GCAGCAGCAATTAGCTACCGAAAAGCAAAATCTCGAAGGCCAATTAGCCGAAACTGTAGCGAAATCAAGTTACGAAAGTTTACAGCAGCAGTTGAGTGAATGCGAAAGTTCGATCGCTTCTTTGCAGCAGCAATTCGCCGAAAGAGAACACCAGGAACACGAGTTGCAGCAGCAACTAGCCGAAAAATCCAGTGCTCTGGAATCTTTGCAGCAGCAATTCGCTGAAAGAGAACACCGGGAACACGAGTTTCAGCAGCAACTAGCCGAAAAATCCAGTGCTCTGGAATCTTTGCAGCAGCAATTCGCTGAAAAATCCAGTGCTCTGGAATCTTTGCAGCAGCAATTCGCCACCGAAAAGCAAAATCTCGAAAGCCAATTCCAGGAAACCGTGTCGAAGTCGAGTTACGAATCTTTGCAGCACGAGTTAGCAGAAAAGTCAAGTGCGATCGGCGACTTCCAAGTTAAACTGACCAAGTTGCAATATCTGGAAAATGGATTGAGCCAGAGTGCGGCGATACAGCGGAATGACGACGCTTTGCAGCAACAGTCTCAAGAACAGCTAAGAACCATCAAAGCTTTACGGGAACAGCTAGCTCAAATGCAGGCTGTGGCTGGGATTGGCGAAGCTTATCTCAACAAGTGGCGCCGTCCCTGATTCTTTCATCAACACGGCACAGTCTAACGCTCCGGGTGCCCCCGGAGCACCTTACCCCTAAAACGTCCTCTCAACTCGGCCTCCTTCCTCTTGTAGCGATAGATTTCAATCTGTCGCCACAAGAGCTTTTTATTGCAAAATATGAGCATACTATTAAGAAATATTACAATAAATAAATTATGAGAGGCGATCGCACCCCTGAGAGCAAATCCAATCCCGCAGACACTAAGGGCCGCGTCACGGTAATTGGAGGCGGCATCGGCGGGCTGACAGCAGCCGCCCTGCTAGCCCGCAGAGGATACCAAGTGCTAGTCTTAGATCAGGCGATCGTCCCCGGAGGATGCGCTTCCACCTTCAAACGCCAAGGCTTTACCTTCGATGTGGGCGCGACACAGGTTGCAGGATTGGAACCCGGAGGGATTCACCACCGAATTTTCTCGGAATTAGATATCGAACTTCCCGCCGCCACACCATGCGATCCCGCTTGTGCGGTGTTTTTGCCGGGAGAAACTGCACCGATTAGCGTCTGGCGAGATCCGCAAAAATGGCACGAAGAAAGACAGCGGCAATTTCCCGGTAGCGAACGTTTTTGGCAATTATTATCTACATTGTTCCAAGCTAGCTGGAATTTTCAAGGGCGCGATCCAGTTTTGCCGCCCAGAAATTTCTGGGATTTCTGGCAATTAATTCAAGCTGTGCGCCCCGATACTTTAATTACTTTGCCTTTCACTTTTATGACGGTGGGTGATGCTTTGCGGCTTTGTGGGTTGGGCGACAATTTGCGCTTGAGAACTTTTCTGGATTTGCAGTTAAAATTGTATTCTCAAGTTGATACCGAAGAAACGGCGCTGCTTTACGCGGCGACGGCTTTAGGAGTTTCGCAAGCGCCGCAGGGATTGTATCATCTAGAAGGAAGTATGCAGGTGTTGAGCGATCGACTCGTAAGTGCGATCGAACTCTACGGCGGCAAAGTCCTGTTGCGGCATACAGTCGAAAGTATTGTCACCACTAACGGCACAGCCACCGGTACAGTGATTCGCAATCAAAAAACAGGCGAAGTTTGGACAGAAACTGCCGATCGCATTGTTGCCAACGTGACCGCGCAAAATCTAGTAAAATTGATGTCAAGCGAGCCTGTTTTAGAAACTTTAACAGATAATTCAGACATAACAAACCAATTGCCAAATCAAATGGCAGGCTACAAATATCGAGTTGATAAATTGCCGCCCGCATCCGGCGCATTTGTCATATATTTGGGAGTGCATGAAAGCGCAATTCCGGCAAATTGTCCGCCGCACCTTCAGTTTCTTTACGATTACGACGGCGAGATTGGGGAGAATAATTCATTATTTGTTTCAGTCAGCCATCCGGGTGATGGCCGAGCACCGCAGGGAATGGCGACAATTATCGCTTCGTCTTTTACTGATACTCGAATGTGGTGGAATTCGGTTGATTATGAAGGATTGAAGCAAAAATATACCGCAGGGGCGATCGGCCGTTTGAGCGAATATTTCGATTTGACACCCGAAAAAATTGTACACCAAGAATCAGCCACACCCCGCACCTTTGCCCGCTACACGGCGAGAGATAGAGGTGTTGTGGGTGGCATCGGCCAGCGAGTACCAACCTTCGGCCCCTTCGGATTTGCCAACCGCACACCAATTAAAAATTTGTGGTTAGTAGGCGACTCCACCCATCCCGGAGAAGGCACTGCCGGTGTTTCCTATTCTGCTTTAACAGTAGTGCGACAGATGGAAGCCGCCTCTAAAATAGACCTCTTGCAAAAATAGCTGGGACGGGCAAGATGCCCATCCCACAGTTTTTTCTCTTGTGGGATGGGCATCTTGCCCGTCCGAAAATTTGCTTAAAAGGACTTTTGCAAGAAGTCTAATCTAAGAGGACACGGCAATGCCGTTTCCCTACGCCAAAAATAATTAATCGCGCGAGAGATGTAACTATCGCGCGATTAATTTTAGGGAATAGTTAACAGTTAACCGTCCACAGTCAACAGTCAACAGTCAACTGTTAACAGTTAACCATCATTCCGGTGTCACCGGAATTGATATCAACTACATTCTCTGACTACTTGATAGAAATCTTTGCGCCCACAGCTTCAAGCTGTTTCTTCATTTCTTCAGCAGCTTCCTTAGCAATAGCTTCCTTAACTGCCTTCGGTGCGGCTTCTACCAAGTCTTTTGCTTCCTTCAGGCCCAGACCGGTAATTGCGCGGACTTCCTTCAGAATTGCGATTTTCTTGTCAGCAGGAACTTCTTCCAGAATCACGCTGAACTCAGTTTGTACTTCTACTTCTTCAGCAGCAGCCGCTGGGCCGCCCATCATCATCATGCCGCCTACAGGAGCAGCAGCGCTAACGCCGAAAGCTTCTTCAATTTGCTTGACCAATTCAGAAGCTTCGAGCAAGCTCAGAGTCTTCAGTTTTTCTAAGATTTCGTCAGTTGCAGTAGACATTTTTTGAACTCCTAGTTCGATTGTAGATTTGGGATTGGGGATTTGAGATTTGCTCATTCATCATTAGTTTTTCGTCTCCAGTCTCTATCTATTGCTAAATACTAATGACTGAGGACTAATGACTAATTACTAATGACTTACGCAGATGTGCTTTCTGCTTCTGCTTCAGGTTGTGCTTGTGCTTCTACTGCTGCTTCTGCTTGAGGTTCTGCTTCAGGTTGTGCTTCTACTTCTGCGGAATCGCCGTCTTTTTCAGCATAAGCCTTAAGACCACGAGCGATCGAAGTAGGAACTTGATTGATACCCACAGCCAACTTGGTTGCGACACCGTTGATAGCGCCAGCAATTTGAGCCATGAGTTGTTCTTTCGACGGCAGATCAGCTAATGCTTTAACATCAGCTTCTTTCAGCACCCGTCCTTCCATCACGCCGCCGCGAAGTTCAGTCTTCTTAGAGACTTTTTGGAATTCTTGGTAAGCTTTAATCGCGCCGCCAATATCTTCTTGCACGAACAGAAACGCCGACGTACCGGTCAGCAATTGCTGTATCGGCTGCCAGGTTTCGTTGCCTTCAACCGCAATTCGCATCAGCGTGTTTTTTGCCACTTGGCAACTGCTGCCTTTCGGACGCAAACGCCCACGCAAATCTGTGATTTCAGCAACAGTTAAGCCCGTGTAGTCGATCGCGATTACCAATTGAGATTCGCTCAAGGTTTGCTTGAGGTCTGCAATAATCTCATTTTTTACTGCTAAACTTTTGCCCATACTTATTTCACCTCCTTTTAGGATCTCAAACTGCCAATCAAAAACCCCAACCTTATAGCCGGGGCAGAGAATTAAAAATTAAGAATTAGGAATTAAAAGATAGAACTTTTTAATTTATTTTCTTGAGTTTTTATTTCTTCAGCCTCGGCAGGAAATTAAGCGCTCGGCACCTGCGGTCTTGGGCTTATGGATTTTTGATTAGGCTATCATCAGAAGGCAGACATTAGCAAGGGTATAGTCCAAATCTCGTGAGAGATTTATACAAACAACCGAAGCTGTCTTTTACTTCTGCCTTCTGCTTAATTCTTTCTAGGCACCATCAAGTTTGGTATCGCGCAGGGCACTGATATCGACTTCGATCGACGGGCCCATTGTTGCGGATACGTACAAACTGCGCCAGTAGCGACCTTTAGCACCAGAAGGACGGTTGCGGTCAACAGTTTCTTGCAAAGCATGAAGGTTGACGAGCAAATCTTCCGCTGAGAAAGCTGCCTTGCCAAACATAACATGAACGATGCCAGTTTTATCGGCACGGAATTCCATCTTACCACCTTTAAACTCGTTGATGGCTTGAGCAAGGTCAGTCGTCACCGTGCCACCTTTCGGAGAAGGCATCAAACCGCGCGGGCCCAACAACCGACCCAATTTTGCCACCAACGGCATCACATCTGGGGTAGCAATCAGGCAATCGAAGTCCATCATGCCCTTCTGAATTTCATCGATCAACTCTTCCGAACCAGCAATATCCGCGCCGGCATTCAGAGCTTCTTTAACTTTTTCGCCCTTAGCAATCACCGCAATTCTGACTACTTGACCAGTTCCTTTTGGTAGCGATACAGTTGTCCGCAACTGTTGGTCAGTATATTTCGGGTCAATTCCCAAACGGATGTGAGCTTCAGCAGATTCGCCAAACTTAGCGGTTGCTGTTTCTTTCAAAAGTTGCAGAGCTTCCAGCGGTAGATAAGGTCTCTCTTCAACTTTCTTTTGAAGTTCTTGCAGTCTTCGCGATACTTTCTTTGCCATTTTTGTTTTTTGGGGTCAGTCGATTTTAGATTTTGGATTTTAGATTTTAGATTGAATTGTTTAGCTCATTTCTAATCTAAAACATTTGCGATTCCTAGCGAAGCTTTGCTTCTCCCCCTGAATCGACTTAGGACTTACGATTTGAGCTTGAAGATTTTAGCTTCAAAATTCTGAATTACTGACAACTGTCAACTGACAACTGACAACTGACTTCAATCCGCGATCGCCACGCCCATGTTTTTAGCTGTTCCCGCCACAATTTTCATAGCAGCTTCAACATCATTAGCGTTAAGGTCAGGCATTTTGGTTTCAGCGATTTCTCGCAATTGAGCCTGTGTAATTGTCCCTACTTGCTTGCGATTAGGTTCACCCGAACCCTTAGCAATGCCAGCAGCTTTTTGAATCAAAACCGAAGCCGGGGGGGTTTTGAGAATAAACGTAAAACTGCGGTCTTCAAAAACCGAAATTTCTACCGGAACCACCAGACCAGCTTGGTCTGCGGTTCTAGCATTGTACTCCTTGCAAAACATCATAATATTGACGCCGTGCTGACCCAGGGCTGGGCCGATAGGAGGAGCTGGGTTGGCTTTTCCCGCCGTAATCGCCAACTTAATTACTGCAACAACTTTCTTTGCCATTAGTTAGTTCTGTTTCTGAACCTGATTGAACTCCAATTCTACAGGCGTATCGCGCCCAAAAATCGATAGTAAAACTTTGAGCTTGTTCCGTTCCGGGCTAACTTCAATCACATCACCTTCAAAATCCTTAAATGGCCCGGAAAGTACCACAACGTGGTCTCCTGTCGCCATCGATACTTTGACAACCGGTTCTGATTCCTGAGCGTTTCTGAAGATCCGTTCTACTTCCGAATGACTCAGAGGTAACGGTTTGACGTGACCCCTGCCGCGCCCGTAGCGGCGTTTTTGCTCTGCCCCGACAAAATTAATTACATTCGGGGTATTCTTGATCACCTGCCACGTATCCTCGTCCATAAACATACGGATGAGTACGTAGCCGGGAAAGATTTTTTCATCTGACTGCCGCCTGGAACCGTCTTTACCGACTTTGATCGCCGGAGTTTGCGGAATTTCGACTTGAACGATGCGATCGGCAACATCCAAAGTTTGAATCCGCTGCTGCAAGTTTGCCTTCACGCGCTTTTCGCAGCCAGAGGCAACTTGAACAGCATACCAGCGAGCATCAATTTCCGGCACATCTGGCGATGAAGCCTGTCCCGTCGCTTCTGTGGAATACTCAGATTCTTCTGATGCAAAAGTCATGACCCAAACACCTTTGCTGCGCCCCAGTTAAAGAAGTTATCCACCAAATAGATCAGGCTTGCTGAAAGGATTACCATCAAAAGCACTGCCAAAGACTCGCTGATTAACTGCTGCCTGCTGGGCCAAACCACTTTGTCGAGTTCTTCTCTAGTTTCCTTAAAAAAGCCCGCAGGGCTAAACCCAGGCGCCGTTATTTCTTGAGTTTCTTGAGCTTCGTCTTTTTTCGCCACGATTTAATCCCCCTTGCGATTTTAGATTTTAGATTTTAGATGGTGTGAGTGGCCCGCGGCTCTCAGATTTTTTGACACTAACCACTTACGCTCAAGTCCAAAATCTCCAATCCAAAGCCACGACTTTTTTACAAGCCCAACCAATCAACGGCGTAAATGTCGATCGCCCAAACAGAAGATCGAGAGACCACACCGAGCATTTGTTGATGGCATTTTTTGCGAACCGCCCACAAAAATTAATTCTACCCGAAAGTTTACGGTTTTGACTGTTGCCAGCCAATAATCCGGGCGCTTTCGGGCAGAATTTAAAGTTTGGTGATTCAGCGCGCCCTGGAGGACTTGAACCCCCGACATCAGGTTTTGGAGACCTGCGTTCTACCAACTGAACTAAGAGCGCACAGGTGAGGTTGCTGAAATTCGCTTAACCTCTAGATTTCTATTTTAACACAGTGCGCTCGTAAATGGGAAACTTTTTTTGAAATTTCTCAATTTCCCATGAATCATGAACCAAGGGAAAGCTGGGTGCATTCCTACAGGGAGCGATCGAACCGCTGTTTGACGCGAGTTGCCTTGCCCACCCGATCGCGCAGGTAGTAAAGTTTTGCTCTGCGGACTTTCCCGCGGCGCATCACTTGGATCGTAGCGATGCGGGGCGAGTGAATCAAAAACACCCGTTCCACGCCGACGCCCTGAAACACGCGTCGGACGGTGATTGTTTCATTAATCCCGCCGTTACGCATGGCAATCACAGTCCCTTCGTAGGGCTGAACCCGTTCTTTAGAACCCTCTTTAATTCTTACGCCGACGCGCACTGTGTCGCCCACGTAAATTTCGGGGAGTTGTTTATTGAGTTCTTGCTTGACTCTATTTATTTCTTCCGTCTCGATCGAACGGATTATTTCTGCGCCTTTCATGGGATTTACCAAAACTCACAATCCCTTATCATATATCGCAATGCCCGTTTTATGTCAAAAAATTTCTATGTTAGATACCTCTGGGGTCGTATTTCTGCAACTGGGGGCAATGGCTGCACTCGCCTTCTACGTCGCCGCCAACTTGGGGGCCAACGATGTCGCTAACTCGATGGGGACATCCGTAGGCTCGAAGGCGCTAACGCTTCGGCAGGCAATAATTGTTGCAGGCATACTGGAATTTTCCGGCGCAGTGCTGTTCGGCCAAGGAGTTTCCGAAACTCTAGCAACAGGAGTTGTGAATGTAGATGTGTTCGCGGCCCAACCACAGGTATTTTTAATCGGGATGGTGTCAGTGCTGATAGCTTGCGGGATATGGCTGCAAATCGCTACCAGTCGAGGTTTGCCAGTTTCTTCATCTCATGCGGTGGTAGGTGCGATCGCGGGTTTTAGCTGTGTTGCAGCCGGAATTAATGCAGTTGATTGGCGAACCATCGGCACCATCTCCCTAACTTGGGTGGCGACACCTGTTGCTAGTGGTGCTTTAGCCGCGCTATTTTACAGTGTGGTGAAGTATTCGATTCTCGATCGGCCAGATCCTCTATCTCAAATGCGCGAGTGGATACCTTGGCTGAGTGCAGCAATGCTGAGCGTATTTGGGATTATTGTACTGCCGTCTATTGTGGATGTTGCTTTCGTGCAGACAGGAGCGATCGCCTTTGTGTACGATCGATTTGGCTGGAGTCTGCCAATTCACGATATTGTCATTGGTATCGGGGGAATTGGGGCGATCGGGCTTTCGCTCAATAGCTGGAAAAAATTAGAATCAGTTGAGAAGGAAGAAGGTTCGGCAGCGGATTTTGTAACGGATGTAACGGATGTAACGGATGCAAGGAATAAGAAAGAGGGAATATTTTCCCAATCTCCCCCTCTCCCCCTCTCCCCCTCTCCCCCTCCCCGCCACTCTCTCATCGAGCAACAGATGGCGAGATTTCAAGTATTGAGCGCCTGTTTTGTAGCATTTGCCCACGGTTCCAACGACGTAGGAAATGCCGTTGCGCCCCTAGCTGCGATCGCCTATATCCGGCGCACAGGTTCCTTTCCCTCAGACGATTTCAGCGTTCCACTGTGGATTTTAATCGTCGGAGGCGTAGGAATCGTCATCGGTTTAGCAATTTGGGGCAAAAATGTAATTGCCACAGTCGGCGAAAAGATCATCCAACTGCAACCCAGCGGCGGATTTTGCGCGGAATTAGCCACAGCCACCACAGTCTTGCTAGCATCCCGCTTCGGTTTGCCAGTTTCCACATCCCACGCTTTAGTCGGTGCAGTTGTCGGAGTCGGACTGATCAAAGCTTGGAAAACAGTACGCTGGGAAACTTTGCTGTCAATTGGTTCGGCTTGGCTGGTGACAATTCCGATCGCAGCCGCTTTGGGTGCTAGCATTTTCAGCATCGCCCAATGGATTTTAGCCAGATGAACGCAATTCGATCGATCGCGCCCAACGGCCGCTCAATCACTTAATTTCTGTTTCAAGCAAAGGTTTAGCTGTCTGGCCAGCACCTCAACACACGGCTTTCTCAACATAGTAAGGTGATTGCCAGGAACTCGAATCACCTCTACTTGTGCCGCCGTTAAATCGCTCCAGCCAAGAGTCGGATCTTGATGGTTCGTGCTGAGCTTTTCCCCCGATCTAAACAGAGTAATTCGGTGCGGATAAATTTTCGGTACATAGCTGAGGGTTGCTTGACTGTTAGCTTGAAATACAGTGAACATCGACGGAATTGCCAGCTCCCGCCAGTTGTTTTGTTTTGACTCCTGAGATAGGATACTAACCATAATCGCCTGTTTCCAATTCCAGCTATGCCAAAAATTAGTTACCCAATTAAGCAGCTTATTTAAATTAGGGAACCTGGCTGCAATTCCGCCAAATTGCACATTTTCCGCAGCAGCCACCAAGCGAAAATAATCGACCACAAAAGGCCAGATAGAGCGGGAAACAGTAGTCAGAATAAACTTGCAACCGTCCCAAACAGAAGGTTTGTTAACAGCAACCGGCGCCAAAGTATCGAGCACAGCCAGCAAAGCCACTTCATCCCCCGCTGCGAGCAACTGTTGAGCCATCTCAAAAGCCACCAAACCACCAAAAGACCAACCTCCTAAAAAATAAGGCCCTTTTGGTTGAACGGTACGCAAGGCTGCGATGTAGTCAGCCGCCATGTCTTCAATGCTAGTTAACGGAGAACTTTCGCCGTCAATTCCTTTGGGTTGCAGCCCGTAAAACGGTTGATTTTCTCCTAGCTGAAATGCTAACTCGACATAAGGAAATACCACGCCAAAGATGGGATGGACGCAGAAGAAAGGCGGATTTTTACCGCGAGACTTAATTGCCACTAACGGCGACCATTCCTCAGAATTTGTTCCTGAATCTAGCGAATCTGCTAAACCTTCAATTGTCGGATTTAAAAAAAGGGCAGACAGCGACAACTCGCGCTCAAATTGCTGGTTGATCTCATTTATGAGGCGGATTGCGAGCAGGGAATCTCCACCCAAATCGAAGAAGTTGTCGCCAATGCCAACTGGCTCTGTGTTAAGGATTTCTGACCAAATTTGGGCGAGGGTTGACTCGGTTGGCGTGCGAGGTGCAATGCAGCTTTTATCTGTTGAATTGCTAGTGAGATTCTGCGGCGATATTAGGCGGTTGCGATCGATTTTGCCATTGGGAGTTAGGGGCAGAAAGTCGATCGCCACAAAAGCACTGGGAATCATGTAATTGGGCAGTTGTTGTTTGAGGAAATTCCGCATTTCCACGGGATTAAGCGTCTGATTTTGATGGGGGACAACATAAGCAACTAGGCGCTTGTTTCCAGACAAATCATCTTCAGCCACCACCGCTGTTTCTTTGACTGCGGGATGCTGAAGCAGCAGCGCTTCAATCTCTCCCAATTCTATTCGATAACCGCGAATTTTTACCTGTTCGTCAGTGCGGCCTAAAAACTCAATATTGCCGTCGGGAAAATAGCGCGCTAAGTCACCAGTTTTATAAATTCGTTCTCCTGCTTTCTGGCTAAACGGATTAGCAATAAATCGCTGGGCGGTTAATTCGGGGCGGTTCAGGTAGCCTCGCGCCAATCCGCTGCCGCCAATGTACAATTCACCGGGAATTCCAACGGGTACAGGCTGTAAATTTTTATCTAAAATATAGAGTTGAGTGTTAGCTATTGGGCGGCCGATTGGCGGTTTTTTGTGTGAAGCGAAGCTATCCCGCAGGGAATCGCCAATTTCGGCAAAACTTGACCAGACTGTCGCTTCTGTAGGGCCATAAGCGTTAAAAAATCTGCGCCCAGAAGCCCAGCGTTTAACAATATCCGGAGAACAAGATTCGCCAGCACAGATGATTGTTTGCAGTGCGGGAAGTTCGGCGTTTGGAAGGACTGCTAGCAGCGAGGGCGGGAGGGTAGCGTGGGTAATAGCATTGTCCTGCAAAAATTCGATTAATGTTTGTCCGGGCAACAAAGATTCTTTCTTGGCACAGTAAAGTGTTGCTCCGGTTCCCAAGGCCATGATAATCTCAAAGATTGAGGCATCAAAACTCAGGGAGGCGAATTGCAAAATGCGGTGATTTGAGTTTAAGTTAAAAGCTTCTATTTGAGCTAGGGCTAAGTTGTAGAGTCCCCGATGTTCGATTAAAACGCCTTTGGGTTTTCCGGTTGAACCTGATGTGTAAATGACGTAGGCTAGGTTTTCTGGTATGATATTTGTAGTTGGGTTTTTTGGGCTTTGTCGGGCAATAATTTCTCTGTCGGAGTCCAAACACACTACTGAAAAAACTCCGTAATTTTCCGGCTGCGTCAAGTTTTTTGCTAAGTGCTGCTGAGTCACCAAAATCGACACCTGAGCATCTTCTAACATGAAGTTAAGGCGCTCTTGAGGATAAGTTGGATCTAAAGGCAGGTAGGCTGCGCCTGCTTTGATAATGCCTAAGATACCGACGATCGCATTTAAGGAACGTTCTACACAAAGCCCTATTAAAACTTCCGGTTTGGCACCCAATTGCTGCAAGTAACGTGCAAGTTGGTTGGCTTTGCTGTTGAGTTGGCGGTAGGTTAACTGCTGGTTTTCAAAGACTGCGGCTACAGCATCGGGCGCGAGCTCGACTCGCTCTTCAAATAGCTGATGGAAACACTGGTTTTGCGGATAATCTCTCTGAGTGTCATTCCAATCATTTAATAATTGCTGGTATTCTGGTGCTGTCAGCAAAGCCAAGTCGCTGAGGCGCTGTTGGGGATTTGCAACAATGGCTTTTAGCAGTGTTTGGAAATGTTCCGCCATGCGCGCAATTGTGGCGCGATCGAATAAGTCTGTGCTGTAGACAAATTGCCCTTGAATGCTTCCTGCATCTTCCCACAAGTTGCACTCTAAGTCGAGCTTGGCGGTTCCTGCGTCAAAGTCGATCGCCCCCAAAGTGATTCCCGGCAATTCTAGCGCTGCTACAGGAGTGTTTTGCAGGCTGAAACTAATTTGAAATAGGGGGTTGCGGCTCAATTCGCGATCGGGGTGCATTTCCTCAACCAACTTCTCGAAGGGCAAATCTTGGTGGGCGTAGGCTGCCATTGCGACGTTTTTTACCCGATGCAATAGTTCCCGAAAAGTTGGATTTCCCGACAAATCTGCACGCAACACCAAACTGTTGACAAAAAACCCGATTAATGCTTCTAGTTCGCTCAGGTTGCGATTGGCGATCGGCGTTCCTACTGCAATATCTACTTGTCCTGTATAGCGGTACAGCCAAGTTTGAAAAGCGGCTAGTAAAGTGATAAATAAAGTCGCGCTTTCTTGCTGGCTAAATAACTTTAGCTGCTCGCTCAAAGCAGGTGATAGTGTTATAAAATGTTTAGCACCCCGGTAGGATGGAACCGCCGGCCTTTGTCTGTCTGTCGGTAGATTTATTGCGGTAATTCCCTTTAACTGCTCGCGCCAATAATCTAACTGGGTTGCTAATACTTCGCCCTGCAAGTATTGGTGCTGCCATTCTGCAAAGTCCGCGTACTGTACGGGCAGTGCTGGTAAGTGCGAAATCCCATTTTTTACAAATGCCGTGTAGAGCGTTCCCAGCTCTCGAATTAGCACTCCCATCGACCAACCATCAGCCACAATATGATGTAAATTCAGCAACAATATATGTTCGGTTTCACCCAGTTGTAGCAGCGTTACTTTGAATAAGGGCCCAGCAGCTAAATCGAAAGGGCATTGCGCTGCATCGGTTGCGAGTTGCAGCGCTGCGGTTTCCTGCTGAGTTGGCGAGAGATTTTGTAAGTCAATTGTGGGGAGGGGTACTGTTAAAATGGGAGCAATAATTTGTACGAGTTCCCCTTCCAAAAGCGTAAAAGTGGTGCGTAAAGTTTCGTGCCGCTGCACAATTTCATTGAAGGTTTGCTCTAAGGATCTGAAGTTGAGGGAACCTGTTAAGCGGAGCGCTGTTGAGACATTGTAGAAAGGATTGCCCGGTGCTAATTGATTGAGGAACCAAAGCCGCTGCTGGGCAAATGATGCCGGGAAGACAAAAACTTCTGTTTCTTGCTGCATATTTATCGGAATTGCACCCGTTCAACCGCCTTAATTTTATTTACTTTCTCGATCAAAAGATGATAGCTTCATCCGCCGACTTTCGCGAGAAATAGCCACTAACGCCGGAGCTTTAATATTAACCTTGCTCTCTTTTAAACTCTCCACAATCTTAGACAATTCTCCGATTGTCGGCGCTTCAAAAACCCTTCGCAAAGGCAACTCTACCGCGAAAGCATCTCGCACTCTAGAAACAAGCTGAGTCGCCAGCAGCGAATGGCCTCCCAATTCAAAGAAATTGTCGCGGATACCCACTCGCTTTATCCCCAAAACTTCGGCCCAAATTTTCACTAAAACTTCCTCAACAGAAGTCTGAGGCGCAACATAACTGCCAGCCCATTCTAACTTAATTGGCTCCGGTGCGGGCAAAGCGAGGCGATCGACCTTTCCGTTAGCCGTCACCGGTAGCGACTCCAGCACCACAAAAGCCGACGGAATCATATATTCAGGCAGTTTTTCTGCTAGATAAGCCTGCAACTGCGGTACTAATTTCCGGGCTGCTTTAGCTTGCAAAGGATTGTTAGCATAAGAGCGCCAAGGACGCAAGTTATCGCTTCTGGTTTCTTGCCCAAAATCTCTGGTTTCGCCACGTGCAAACACTACATCGTAGCGCCCTTGACTGTCGGAATCAGACCAACTAATATTGACATTATACGGAACTTCTAAAGCATACCAATCCTCTGGTTCTACTCCTAAATTCTCGACTTTTTCTACGGTTTTCTGCAACTGAGCTGCTGTGGTAAATTTATCGACAACTGACAGCAATTCTGCCGCCTTAACTGCGGCCGTTACCCGCGCATTAGGCACATTAGCAATTATTAAAATATCGAGTTGATTTTCCAATAATGTTTGTTGCACCTTGGTAACAGTCAGATTCTGATTTTCATCCGACCAATCCAACCGTTTTTCTGGGCCCTGCCCCCCTTGTGCCGGGGATTGGGGGCAGGGCGGTTTCATTCTCGGTAGGGGCAATCCCCCCGTGGTTGCCCCCATGTCTGAAACGCCTGTGAAATCGTCTGTGGGTGGGGGCGGGCACGGGGGCACCGCCCCTACAAAATCGCCATTTTCGTGAGAATGAAACCGCCCTGGGGATTGGGGGGGATCTATTTCAGACGCAATATGCAGAATAGCATTGTACCGAAAATCAGTTAACTCGTTGTGGTAACTACC
Organism: Microcoleus sp. N9_A2; assembly: GCF_036701775.1. Classification (NCBI taxonomy): domain Bacteria; kingdom Bacillati; phylum Cyanobacteriota; class Cyanophyceae; order Oscillatoriales; family Microcoleaceae; genus Microcoleus; species Microcoleus sp. N9_A2. Next base: position 23,740 of record NZ_JAUBRH010000037.1, read on the forward strand.
GCGAATTAATTGAATCTCTACGCCGCCAATCTGCGGAAAGCGGTGCTTTAAGGCGCTAAAAAAATCGGGATCAATAACTAACTCTGTTTCTTGAAAAATTTGCATTTGCACTCGCTGCTGCAACTGTTCGCCAGCGAGAGAAGGTTCGGCTTGATACAGTTGTACTGAAGCGTGGAAAGCTGCCAGCAAGGGCAAGCTGCGGACATCTCCGATGAATATAAAGCCGCCTGGAGCAGTTGCTTGCACTGCACCTTCTAGCACCTGCACGAGATAGTCGATATTCGGGAAATATTGCACGACAGAGTTGAGAATCACCGCGTCAAAAGCTGCTGTCTCTACTCCTGCAAAGTCAGTCGCCATTTTCTGAAGCAGCGTTACATTAGCTAACTGTTGATTAGCCAAGTGTTGCTGAATGTAATTGAGCGAAATCGGGGAAAAATCTGTGCCGCAATAGTGAGTGCAGCGAGGCGCGATTTGGAACAGCAACAAACCTGTGCCGCAGCCAATTTCTAACACTCGCCTAGGCTGCAAAGCTAAAATTTGGGCTGCTTGATTGTTCGCCCAGTCGCGCACCTGTTCTGCTGGGATTGGCTGATTGGTATAACTGCTATTCCAGCCGACTATATTAAATGTTGGATCTGAGTCAACTGCTGGTCGATCGTAAGTTTCATTGTAGAGCATTTGCCACTGCAAAACCTGTTCGTCCTGCAATTGCATGATTTGGTTGGTTTCGCGGGCAACGCTATATTCTGCATTGAGGGCGACATAAGCTATTAAACGTTTATTTCCTTCTGCATCTTCCGAGGTTGTAGCTGCGGTTTGCTGTACCGCCGGATGTTGAGTTAATACTGTTTCGATTTCTCCTAATTCGATGCGGAAACCGCGAATTTTTACTTGTTCGTCAATGCGTCCCAAAAATTCCAGGTTGCAGTCGCTTCGGTAGCGCACTAAGTCGCCGGTTTTGTAAATTCGCTCTCCTGAATTTGCTTTAAAAGGATTGGAAATAAAGCTTTGTGCGGTTAAATCGGGGCGGTTGAGGTAGCCGCGAGCGAGTCCGTTTCCGCCGATGTACAATTCGCCCACAACGCCGATCGCCACCGGCTGCAAATATTTGTCTAATATGTAGATTTGAGTGTTAGCAATGGGGCGGCCAATTGTCGGGGCGATGTCTATTTGCTCTGTTGCAGGAATGTAACCGGAAGTTGTGACGACGGTGTTTTCGGTTGGGCCGTAATTATTTACTAGCTTAAATGGATGGGATTTTAAAGGATGTTGTTGCAGTTTTTCGCCGCCTGCGAGCAAGATTCGCAACGCTGTATTTTGAGGCCAATCTAATCGCAAAAGTTTTTCGGCTAAAGGTGTTGGCAAAAAGCTAATTGTTATTGCTTTTGATACTAACCAGTTTTGCAGTCTTTCAGGATCTCGCCTGATTTCGTCTTCTGGAAAGTAGATGCTAGCTCCGGCGGCGAGATAAGGCCAAATTTCCCACCCGCAAGCATCAAAGCCGATCGCAGCAATTTGCGTTGCCCGATCGCCCGCTGACACCCCAAACTCTCTTTGATGCCAAAAAACGAGATTTAACAAGCTCCCGTGCTCAATTTCCACTCCTTTCGGCTTTCCGGTGGATCCGGAGGTGTAAATCGCGTAAACCAGATTTTCGGCTGTGGCTGCGCTGGTGGGATTGTCGGCGATTTCTTGGGAAATCATCTCCCAGTCTGTGTCTAAACAAACTATCTGTAAATTGGGCGAGCGCAAATTCTCTATCCATTGCTGCTGAGTTAACACAACAGATAATTGAGCATCTTTTACCATAAAGCTCGATCGCCCGACAGGATAGCTGGGATCTAAAATTAGGTAAGCTCCTCCCGCTTTCAGGATACCCAACATCCCCACGATCAGATCGATCGATCGCTCTACGCACAGCCCGACTAAAACTTCCACCCCCACCCCGATTTTTTGCAGATAATGTGCTAGTTGGTTGCTGCGGAGATTGAGCTGCTGGTATGTGACTCGCTCATCTCCAAATACCAGCGCCACCGCCGAGGGCGTTTGCGAGGCGTGAAGTTCAAAAAGCTGATGTACGCACAAATTTAGCGGATAATCTGCCTGAGTTTTGTTGCATTCAACTAACAAATGATAACGCTCTTTGGCGCTCAAATATTGCAAGTTAGCAATTCGCTGTTCGGGATTTTTCACAATGCTTTCTAACAGCGTTTGAAAATGCCCTAACATTCGGGCGATCGTAGCTTCATCAAATAAATCGGCGCTGTAAATAACCATGCCGCTGATGCCCTCGGAGCTGTCAACCCACAGCTTATTGCTGGGCGATTGGTTGCTTCCCGAGCTGTTGGGCGATCGCTCCCACAAATGAAACTCCAAATCAAACCGCGCTGTACCCACATCTAACTGCTGCGGGCTGAGTGTTAATTCTGGCAATTCTAACCGATTACCCGGCGCGTTTTGCAGCGCAAACGCCACCTGAAATAAGGGATTTTGGTTCAACGCGCGATCGGGGTGCAGTTCTTCTACTAACTTCTCAAACGGCAAATCTTGGTGAGCGTAAGCTCCTAATGCTACCTCTTTGACTCGGTTTAAAAGTTCCCGAAAAGTTGGATTTCCCGACAAATCTGTCCGCAACACCAAACTGTTGACAAAAAAACCGATTAGTGCTTCTATTTCACTGCGGTTGCGATTGGCGATCGGCGAACCTACTACAATATCTTCTTGCTGCGCGTAATGGTAAAGCAACGTTTTAAAAGCTGCCAGCATTGTCATAAACAGCGTCACTCCTTCACGCTGGCTCAACGTTTCTAAAGCTTCGCTCAGTTGTTTTGGCAGTTGCAAAAATTGCCTTTTGCCTCGGTAACTTTGAATTGCTGGTCTGGGCAGATCCGCAGGCAAATTTAGCATAGAAAGGCCGTTTAACTGCTGTCTCCAGTAAGCAAGCTGCGTTTCTAAAACTTCCCCTTGCAGCCATTCGCGCTGCCATTTTGCAAAATCAGCATACTGGATCGACAAAGCAGGTAAAGGCGAAGGTTTTTCGCTAGCAAATGCCGTGTAAAGTGCGCCTAATTCCTGAATTAATACTCCGATAGACCAACCGTCGGAGACGATGTGGTGCATATTCAGCATGAGTAAATATTCGGCATCATCTAACTGCAATAATGTGACTCGCAGCAACAAGTCATTGGACAAATTAAAAGAGCGTTGAGCTTCCTCTGCGGTGAGCCTGTTTGCTTCAGTTTGTCGAGATTCCTTTGGCAAGGTTCGCAAGTCCACTACATTAATCGGAAGGTGGAAAGCAGCAGCTATTCTCTGAACGGGTTGGCCCGAAACTACTGCTAAAGTCGTGCGTAAAGCTTCGTGGCGGCGCACAATTTCATTGAAGGTTTGTTGCAGCGCCGTCAAATTGAGCGAACCTGTCAAACGCAATGCTGCGGGAACATTATAAAAAGGATTGTTTGGTACTAATTGGTCGAGAAACCACAAGCGCTGCTGTGCAAAAGAAAGCGGTAGATTTCCGTCCCGCCCCATAGGGACAATCGGTGTAGGAGTGAAACTAGAAGTACGATTAGCTGCTTTTAAAAATGAAATAATTTCGGCTTTTTTCTGAGAAATCTCGGCGCGCAGTTCGGGTGTAATAATTCCTTCGGGAGCGTTGCAGCGCAGGCGAGATCCCTCAACAAAAACATTAATATCTAGACTGCGAAGATAAGATAAAAACTCTATTAACTCTACCGTGACAGAATCTCTTACATTTGCCGATGAACTCGATATTGTTGGCTCTGGCATTTTGAGTCATCCTATGATTACTTGGGCACATCAATAAAAGAAATTCCACCAGCGCACAAATTAAGAGCTTAACTTACCCCTTGCCGACTGTGGCCTAACCTAAGTATGATTCTGTTTGAATCCGCAACCAAAATCCTACCCAAGGTTTCAGCTTATGCCGTTCATGCCCTTCAATTTCCTGTTCCTATGGCTGGTGGGACTGCTGTCCATCGGCGTACTTGGCGGAGGTATATACATTATTTACGAATGGTACATCGGCGCACTTGTAGGGATTTCCTACTTAGTCAGCGGAGTCTTGATGCTTCTTTGGTGTGTTGGTGGCCGCTTTATCAGTTTGCCGTTGTTCCGCCGCCCCGGTGCTGATGAACCCAAGCCGACGCGGACGGGTACGGTGCAGCGGGTAGAGAGGCCTGATGGCACTATTTTACAAGTAGAATTCTACGGCCCAGAGGACGGACAGCCGATTATCCTCTCACATGGTTGGGGGCCGAACAGTATGGTTTGGTATTATGTGAAACGGCAACTTAGCGATCGCTTCCGAGTGATTGTTTGGGATCTTCCAGGTTTGGGAAAATCCACTAGACCAAAAAACAGCGACTACTCCCTAGAAAAATTTGCCCGCGATCTCGAAGCCGTGATTGCCCTAGCAGGAAATAAACCTGTTATCCTACTCGGACACAGCATTGGCGGCATGATTTCTCTCACATTCTGTCGGCTTTTCCCAGAACTTCTCGGTAGTCGAGTAGCTGGTTTAATTCTCGTAGATACCACTTATACTAATCCCGTCAAAACCTCTATTTTTAGCGGTTTATTGCGCGCTTTGCAGAAGCCGCTGCTGGAACCGATTCTCTACCTCGCCGCAGCTCTGGAACCCATTTTGTGGGCAATGACTTGGCTGAGCTATCTCAATGGTTCACTGCACATCAGTGTAGAATTATCGGGATTTAAAGGCACTGAAACGCGCGGTCAATTAGAGTTCTCCGCTTTATTATCAGCCTTGGGTTCTCCCGGGGTTCTGGCTCGCGGCACGCTGGCAATGTTCAAATTTGACGAAACAAAAACTTTGCGATCGATTGATATTCCTGTGTTGGTGATATGCGGCGATTCAGATATCGCAACTACCCCCCCAGCTAGCCTGCGGATGAAAGCAGAATTACCTCAAGCAGAGCTAGTTACTATCAAGCGAGGAGGACACATGGCATTAATGGAACATAACCAAGAGTTTGCCGAAGCTGTTAGGGCATTCAGCACTGGAATTTCCTAACTAAAAATGTGAGCTAAAATCCTGTAGGTTCAGTTAAAACAGTTTATTCCTCGGAGATCCCCCTAAATCCCCCTTAAGAAGGGGGACTTTGAGCAAGTTCTTGTCCCCCCTTTTTAAGCTATGCTTTATAAACATCTTTCTTAACAATAAATTTGAGAAAAATTAGCATCTGTGCTACTCAAGGAGCGTGCGAGCGCCAAGGAGTCAGGTTAAAATGATCAATCAATGGGTAAGGCAAGAATTAGAAAAAACTCTATTGGGAGACGCAAGAAGAACAAATAGATTCATGAAAATTGTCTCTAACTTGAGTGATAAACCAACATCCAGTGTACCTCAAGCTAGTGGTACATGGGCAGAAACTAAGGCTACTTACGATTTCTGGGATTCACCATACATCAAACCAGATCAGCTTAGGAGAGGACACGTAGATGCGACGCTTTCAAGAATTAAAAATCATCCAATTATCTGGGCAATACAAGATACAACCGAATTAAATTACACTACTCATAAAGCAGTCAAAGGAGTCGGATATCTTGATAATAAATATGCTCGGGGATTGAAAGTACATTCAACTTTGGCAGCAACAACACAGGGGCTACCATTAGGAATTATCGACCAATATGTGTGGGCTAGAGACATAAAATCTTTAGGTAAAGCTGCTCAACGTTCTCAAAAATCAACTGAAGAGAAAGAAAGTCAAAGATGGCTTGATGCTTTAAAAAACACGTCATCTATCATCCCTGATTCACAACAAGTAGTCACAATTGCCGATAGAGAAGCGGACTTTTATGACTTGTTTGCCTGTGCCAACCGTGAGCCAGCAGATTTTTTGATTCGAGCTACTCAAAACAGATGTTTAGAGTCTTGATCGAACCATCTTAAAGAAGAGATGGAATCGAGGGAGCCACAAGTCACAATGAGTGTGGAATTGAAACGCAATCCCACTCGACCATCTCGACTGGCAACTTTAACTATTCGGTATCAGACTTTAACTATTCAACCACCGCTTGCATCGTGCTAAAAAAGAACAATTAAATCCGATTGAACTGCAAGTTGTTTTAGTCAGAGAATCACAACCACCATCTGAATTAGAAGCAATTGAGTGGTGGTTGGTGACAAGTTTACCTATTACTTGTATTGAGGATGTGACTACTTATGTGAGATGGTATAGTTATCCTTGGTTGATTGAGCGTTATCATTATGTATTAAAAAGTGGTTGTGGTCTTGAGGAGCTACAATTAGAAACAGCAAAAAGGTTAGAAATGGCTTGAGCTACTTATTCTATTGTAGCTGTTTGCTTTATATTACTTATGAAGCTCGGCTCGCGACTGATGCCAGTTGTGAACTTATGTTAGAACCTCCAGAATGGCAGGCTCTTTATGCAACAATTTATCACAAAATTTATCCTCATTATTACCCACCGACTTGAGGGGAAGCGTTTGGTTGGATTGCTAAATTGGGAGGTTTTTTGGGACGGAAACATGATGGTGTTCCAGGAGTTAAGACTTTGTGGCGTGGATTGAGAAGATTGAATGATATTACGATGGGTTGGCTGCTATTTAATCAACTAAAAACAACTTAAATTGGTATTTGTTCAGGGTAAAATAGCTGTGATCACAAATTGTGTTGATGAGATAAGTGATAATTTTGCTCGCGCCGCCGTGAGCCAATGGCAGAAAAACATTTTATTCTGTTTGTCCAAAATGTGCTCTTGGGAAAAACCCCAAGAGCGCTTGAGAAAACTCATTGAAAGAGAGAGATATCAATCAACACTCTTTGCAGAAGAATTCGTATTTTATCAGAAACGATATCCCTAATCGCTCTTACACAAGTAGTTACTTTTGTCAAATTTATTGTTAAGAAAGATGTTTATAAAGCATAGCTTTTTAAGGGGGGCTAGGGGGGATCGAGACTCGGCGATAAACGAGAGATACAAAGAGTTTTTGTTTCCTACAGAAAACCCAGACTAACCCAACCCTTCAACTAACAAATTCCGGGCACTTTCCAACGCTGACTGCAACTTACTTGCATCGCGTCCTCCAGCTTGGGCTAAATTAGGCCGCCCGCCGCCTTTACCGCCGCAAAGTTGAGCAATTCCCCCTATAAACTTGCCAGCTTGCAATCCTTTCCGATTAACTTCAGGACTAAAAGCAGCCACCAAACTAACCTTATCCACATCAGCAACCGAAGCCAAAACAACCGCAGCATTTCCTAACTTTTGCTGCAACCTTTCCGCCGCAGTTTTCAGCGCTTCTGCATCCACATCTCCCAATTGAGCTACAATGATTTTGAATTCACCGAGCGCCTCAGCCGCATTTAACAACTGGTCAGATTTCGCGATCGCCAATTCCGACTTCACAGCAGCCAACTGTTTCTGAGTATCCTTCAACTCATTCTGCAAATTAGTAATCCGGTTGGGCAATTCTTCCGGCTTCGCCTTAAATCGATCGCCCAAATCGCGCACAACCCTGTCACGCACATTCAAATAGTCCAAAACAGCTTGGCCCGAAACCGCCTCAATCCGGCGAGTACCAGCCGCCACCCCCGCCTCGGAAACAATCTTAAACAGCCCGATTTCAGCCGTATTGTTGACGTGAGTTCCGCCGCACAATTCCATCGAAACGCCCGGAAAATCGATTACCCGCACCACGTCGCCGTACTTCTCGCCAAACATGGCTGTAGCGCCTTTTTCCCTCGCTTGGGCGATCGGCATTTCCGCAACATCCGCAGCGTGGGCTTCCGCAATCCAACTATTAACTAAGTCCTCAATTTTCTCCAACTCTTCTGCTGTCACAGCGCGGGGAGAATTGAAGTCAAAGCGCAATCTGTCTGTCGATACCAGGGAACCAGCTTGCGAAATTGAATCATCCACAATTTGCCGCAAAGCTGCTTGCAATAAGTGAGTTGCTGTGTGGTTAGCTTGAATTCGGCGGCGGCCGCTATTGTCAATTTTCGCAGTCAAACTATCGCCAACTTTTAGCGTTCCCCGTTCCACCAAGCCGAAATGCACGAAGAAATCCGATTCCTTCTTCACATCATCAACTCTCACCAACAAACCCTCGCCATTCTCTCCGCTTTTCAAATAACCTTTATCCCCTGTTTGTCCGCCGGATTCTGCATAAAACGGCGTTTGATTCAACACAACTTGTACCTCAGTTCCCGCCTGTGCTGATTCCACAGATTTACCGTCAACTAAGATAACTTTTATCTCAGCTAAAATCGACAATGCAGTATAACCGACAAACTCAGTTCCTTGGATAGTCTCAGCCAACTTATCCAATGAGCCCTGCACCGTCAAATCGATAGTTTGATGAGCTTCTTTGGCGCGAGTTTGCTGTTCCTTCATCGCGACTTCAAAGCCATCCAAATCAACAGTTATTCCCTGTTCTTCAGCAATTTCTTGTGTCAGTTCTAAGGGAAAACCGTAGGTATCGTAAAGCGTGAAGGCATCTTGACCGCTGATTTGTTGGTTGGCTTGCTGTTTTGTGCGATCGACAATTTCTTCCAGCAGCTTCTCTCCGCGTTCCAAAGTTTTGAGAAACTGCGCCTCTTCCCTTGCCAATTCTGCCTTAATTTGAGCTTCCCGCGATCGCACGTTGGGATACGCTGCTTCCGAAAGGGCGATCGCACTTTCAGCCACCCGCACCGTAAATTCGCCCTGAATTCCAATCAGTCGCCCGTGGCGCACCACCCGCCGAATCAACCGCCGCAAAATGTAACCGCGACCAACATTCGACGCACGAATTTCGTCCGCAATCATGTGCACCACAGCCCGAATATGATCGCCAATTACTTTCAGCGAAACCTTGACTTTTTCATCGCTATTGTGGTAATCAATTCCGGCAATTTCCGCCGCCGATTGGACGATCGGAAAAATCAAATCTGTTTCGTAATTGTTGGGGACTTTTTGGAGGATTTGCGCCATCCGTTCCAATCCCATCCCAGTATCAATATTTTGATTTTGCAGCGGTGTTAAATTGCCCTCTGCATCTTTATTGTACTGCATGAAAACCAGGTTATAAAATTCGATAAACCTGCTATCATCTTCGAGGTCGATATTATCGCCTCTTTCTGGATGAAAATCGTAGTAAATCTCGGAACAAGGGCCGCAGGGGCCTGTGGGGCCAGATTGCCAGAAATTGTCTGCTTCTCCCATGCGTTGAATTCGATCGCCCGGAATGCCAATTTCATCGCGCCAAATCGCAAAGGCTTCGTCATCTTCTCGGAAAACACTCACAACTAAATTGGACGCTGGTAAACCGAAAACTTCGGTGGAAAGTTCCCAAGCCCAGGCGATCGCCTGTTTCTTGAAATAATCCCCAAAACTGAAATTGCCCAACATCTCAAAAAACGTGTGGTGGCGGGCGGTGCGGCCCACGTTTTCGATGTCGTTGGTGCGGATGCACTTTTGCGAAGTGGTGGCGCGCGGCGAAGTGGCGGCGCGTTGACCGAGAAATATCGGCTTGAATTGTAGCATTCCGGCGATCGTCAGCAACACTGTCGGATCTTCGGGCACCAAAGAAGCGCTCGGTAATATTTTATGTCCGCGATCGGCATAAAATTGGAGGAAGGTTTCGCGGATTTCGCTACCACTGAGAAACTTAGGAGAAATAGACATGACAAAAATTGTTAAGTATGTAAAGATGTCGCAACAATATAATTTATAGGACTTACGCACGGATGTCCAGAAACCCGGTTTTTCAAATACAATACTTGCTTAAAATCCAATACGGTTCAATTAAGCCCGATCCCCCCTAACCCCCCTTCTTAAGGGGGGAACAAGAAAGCTCTCAAAGTCCCCCTTGCTTTCGGGGGATTTAGGGGGATCTCCGGGGAATCAACAGTGTTAACTGAACCGTATTTGCTTAAAATCGTCAATTTCGGTGAAAAAACCCGGTTTCTTTGTTCGGAGTGCGTGAGTCCTAACTTACATCTATGTGGATATTCATATCATTATACTTAGTAATGTAAAGACCTATCAAGTTTTGCAAAATGTGCTTTACTCCTCCCAAAGCTCGTGCTAACTTAATAATAGACACCGGGACAGAAAAAAACAGGAGGTCGCTATACTTAGAAACAAAGTTCGAGGTTATAGGCATGGTGTCTCCGGTCTAGATTCCCAGACGCAGCAGAAATTAACCGAACACAACTTGCAATAGTGGCAAACTGCCGATCGCGCAGTCAAGCCAAACCGCAGTCGAGTCAGACTTAGTTGTAGTTGCGGATTAAAAGTAAAGCTGCACAAGTTGTAAACCCTAGTAAGTAAAAGTTCTCAACCGGAAACACATCTCGTTTGTTAGAAAAAACAAAGCTCTCATATTATTGGGTCTGATCGCTGTCGATCGGGCCCTATGAATTTTTATAGGGCGATCGTAGGAGGAGAGAGGCAGAGTTCGACTGTATAAGTGCTTTCTGCCCAAAGGCAACATCCCTCGGAGCCGATCGGCGAGCGATCTGTGCAGCTTTTTAGTTATATATTATATATAATGGGACGTGTGGGCCAGCGCCCGCCCGCTTTTTGCCGGGGGTCAAGCGCTGTGGTATGAGGCACTGTCAAGATGCGATATGATTGAATATGTCAGTACAAGACATTAAAACCTACCGCGCTGTGCTGTATAGCAGCAAAATCTACGCTTCTATGAGCTTGCTGCAAGGCAAGGATAGCAAATCGCCATTGTTGGTGACAAGACCAGGCTCAAAAATTTGAATCTCAGGATATTTAGAGTCAAGACTCTAAAAAATCCCATCCCCGACGCAGGGGTGAGAGTTCAAAAAATAAAAGCCCGCCCACTCAAAAAAGCTAGTGCCACCAACAACGGTAGTAAATCACTAGCACAGTTCTTAAACTCACAATTTTAGGAGATTCGAGGTAAAAGCATGGCCGAAATAACTAAAGAAGAAATGCGGGAACGGCTGGGAAATATCGACCAGATCCGCGATATAATTTTTGGAGCGCAGCTTAGAGAATACGATAACCGCTTCGATAAAATAGATTCCGACTTGTCCATGATGCAGCAAGATATGCAAACTCGCATCGAACAAGTAAAAACAGTTCTTTCAGGAGAAATGAGGGCTGCAGTTGATTCGTTAGAAAAGAAAGTTAAATCGCTCACCTCAAACACCCAAGAAGAAAGCGCAGACATCCGTCAGCAAGTCGATCGCGTTAACCGCAAATTTTCCAGCAGCATGGAAGCCCTCGACGAGGCTATAGACAATCAAACCAATTCGCTTCGCGACGAACTCTCCCAAACCAGAGAGCGACTATCTGAAGAAACCCGCACTTTGAAAACACAGGTTTTTGAAGAGCTCGATCGTCGCTTTTCTATGCTCAGAGATGTTAAAGTTTCCAGAGACGACATGGCAGAAATTCTGTTTGAACTCGGTATGAGGCTCAAAGGAACAGAATTTGTGCCCGAACTTAAAGGCGTTGCGGATAATAAGTTAAATAACGAATTTCTGTTGCCGGAGCGCCACCATCACGGATAATAACGCATGGCTTTACCGAAAGAAAATCCGGCTGACGAAAATGAGTTAGAGGGTTTTGTTTCTCAACCTGACGAGTCTGCTGCTGATGCAGCAACCCAGCTAGAACCCTTGCTGAATCTGTTAGTAGATCTCAAAATCTTTGCGGCTTCCAAGCAGCAAAATGCAGATCCCGAAGATGACAGCAGTGACGAAAATAATCAAGCTGGGGCCCTCGGCGGGTTGATGGATTTGTTAAGTATTTCCTCCGCAGAGCCAGAGGAAATTGCAGCGCAGCAAAATCCAGAGTCCGAAGGTGACAGCAGAGACAAAAACGATCGAGCTGGGGCCCTCGGCGGGTTGATGGATTTTTTAGGTATTTCCTCAGAAAAGCAAGAGGAAGTTGCAGCGAGTGTACCCGAAACTGGCGATCGTAAACCGGAGTCTGGCGATTCCCCGTCTGTTGCAGACGAGTTCAAAAGTTTGCTATTCGCTACTCACAAACTCAACACTTCAGAACTGGAAAAAGACTATTCCTCAGCTAAAACTATAGATGTTTCCGCGATCGCCCAGCCGGATTTGGAGGAGGAATCAAAGCCTGTCGAAGAATTGTCTAACTTGACAATGAAAGATTCTCTACAGGAAGTAGAGGCTCAAAAATTTCAAGAGTTCGATCGGCAACAAGATGTTTCCCCTCCCGAAACCGAGTCAAAATCCTCGAAAATTTACAATGACTTCATAGTTTCCACAGTCTCAAAGTCACCAGAAATTGCATATTTAGATCCGGTGGTTCATAAGCTTCAATCGATGCCAAACTTGGTAGAACAGCCGACACCGATATCGCAGCCAGGAGAAATATTAGGCCAAATTAAACAGGATTTAAATGAAGCCGACAGCGCGATGGAAAGGCTGCAAAGTCTAATTTTCGGCTCCCAAATGTCGGATATCGAGCAAGTGAAAAATCTGCTGGCAGAAAACGATTTGCCGGGGGTGCGCCACCTGATGGCAAGCATCGACGATAAATTAGGAAAACTGGAGCACCAAATCTACGATCCCCAAGAGTTGATTGAGTTGATGCTGCCTTGGATAGCAGAAATTCTCAGCCGCAAAATTGCCGATTCCAGAGAAGAAGTTGTCAAGGCGATCGGGCCAATTATTGACGAAGTGATTAGGGCAAAAACTGTGGAAAATAAGTCGGCAATGAGTTCGGCAATCGCTGAATTGCTGCCCGACGCCCTTGCTCAACAAATAGTGAATTCGCCAGCGGATATTGCTAAGGCGATCGCCCCAGAAATTGGTCTGGCAATTAAAGAGCAAATTCGCCTTGACCAAGAGTCGATCGCTCAAGCCCTCGCCCCGGAAATGGGCAAAGCGATTACAGCCCAAATAGCACTCGAACGCGACTCTATGGTGGATGCGCTCTATCCCGTAATTGGCAGTACAATTTCCCGATACATGGCAGAAGCTATCAAGACAATCAATGAAAAAGTGTCAAATGCCCTCAGCGTCGAAGGAGTTCAGCGCAAAATTCGCTCCAAAGTACAAGGAGTCTCCGAAGCCGAATTAATCCTCAAAGAATCAGTACCCTTTACCATCCAAGCAGCATTCTTAATTCACAAAGCATCAGGCTTGGTTATTTCCGAAGTTCAAAACTCAGAAAGCTACCAGTTAGAATCAGAAATGGTAGCAGGAATGCTGACAGCTATTCGCAGCTTTGTTAACGAGTGCATCGTGCAGCCCGGAGAAGTTTCCGAACTCAATCAAATTGAATACGGCGACTCAAAAATTATGCTAGAAGTAGCGGGATATTGCTACATGGCAGTCGTGATCAAAGGAGAACCGCCACACTCGTTCATCAACAAACTGCGACAAACCGTTACTAATCTCATCCTTAATTATGCTGAAGTAATTCACGAGTTTAACGGCGATCCTGGTACTATACCGGAGTCGCTGCACCCGTTCATAAAAAATTTATTCGACCCGCTGCAAAGGGAAAAATCAACAAAACCCCCGATCGCCCTAGCTGCTATCAGTTTAGCCGCCTTGAGCTTAATCTTAGTACCTTGGGGAATTTATCAGTACCGCCGCAGCATCGACCTTCCCTTTGCAGCAAATACCGCTTTAGCTTTAGCATCGACCCCGGAATTAGCAGTTTACCGCTTAAGCGCCGACGTTGAGGGCAACACTCTCAAGTTAACCGGAAAATTGCCGAATCCAGAATTGCGAGCAAAAGCCGCACAAATAGCCGCATCAACTGCACCAAATATGAAATTAGACAATCAAATTATCGCTGTAGATGTCCCCCCAGATCCAGTTTTGACAGCGGGCGAGGTGCAGCGGATTACCGCTGTTTTGAACCAGAGGGAGGGCGTTTCTATTTCTAGTCGCTATGGCGATCGCAAAGTTACAGTAGAAGGCACAGTTATAGACGGTGCAGACGCACAGAAAATAGCTCAGTCCCTGAAGCAAATTCCCGGTGTTCAGTCAGTCATCAGCACTGTTAAATTAGACCCGCTGAAAATTACCACCCGCATCTACTTCCAGCAAGGAACGGCAACATTAGACTCAACATACGGAGAAATGATCGCCAGTGTCAAAAATTTCATGGATCAATATCCTCAAAAACAGATTAAGATAATTGGGCACAGCGATCGAACTGGCGAAGTTGCCACAAATCAACGGTTGTCGCTCCAGCGTGCCGCAGCAGTGCGAGATGCTTTAGTGCGTCAAGGTGCTGACCCCAAGCGCCTCCAAGCGATCGCCAGCCCCAATTCACCCGACGGCGTAGAACCCAATCAACCACTACTTTTGAGCAGATGCGTGGTATTTGAACCAATAACTAAGACCATAAACAGTAAATAATTATGTCAGTTACTATAGCTAAAAAAATGTGTATGATCGGCGATTTTGGCGTGGGCAAAACCAGCCTAATCCGCCGTTTTGTCGATCGGCAATTCAGCGACGAGTACCTCTCCACTGTCGGAGTCAAAATTTCCAGCAAAATTATTACATTAGAAAATATAAAACACCAAGAAAACGTCACAGCAAAGTTGCTGATTTGGGACTTAGAAGGGCATACAAAATTCAAAAGAATTGCACCGACTTACTTGCAGGGAGCTAGCGGCGTTTTAATCGTTGCCGATGTCAGCCGCTCAGAAACAGTTGAGCGAATATCCGAACACATTCAGCTTTTTTCTTCAGTCAATCCTAAAGGATCAATTATCGTCGCTTTGAACAAAGTAGACTTGATTGACGAGGAAAAATTGGCGCTGCTAGTGGAAATATCCCATTCGATAGGTCAAGACAAAGTAATAGCAGTTTACACGACATCTGCTAAAACAGGCAAAGACGTTGACGAAATTTTCTACAAACTAGCTTACACAATGGTAGAACAAGTATGAACCCCCTGTTAAGAAAGCTGTTAGGCCCGCGACAAACACAGTATTTTGTAGTCAATCACCATTTTATCATTCAGGCAACCTCCCCCGAAGTGCAGCATTATGCCGATATTCCGGGCGACGCTATACCCGGTGCAGATGCTCGCCTGAGTTTTCCCGAACTGATTGGCATTGAAAATATCCTCATGTCTATCATTATGGGACGGCTGCCGGGCTTTGAAGTCAAAGGTATCGCTCGGTTTGCCGAGCCGAACCGCCCTTTATACTTTGATATGTTGGCTATCAAATATGAAGAAGAACAAGAAGATGTGCTAAGTAAATTGCTAATTTTGATTGAAGATACCACCGAAAATATGGTGATGAAGCAATCGTTAATTCAGAGGGCGAATGAAGCTAATCTTTTGGTTAGTGCCTTAGCCGCTTCTAAAGATTATATAGATAAAGTTATTCGTTCGATGGGCGATGCTTTGTTGGTGACAACAACATTAGGAACTATTAAAACAATCAATCAATCTGCACAATGGTTATTTGGGTATAGCGAAGCAGAATTGCTCGGCAACCCCCTCTCCATAATAGTGGTAGAAGAAAAATTAATTTATCAAGCTCGCCACCGCTATATTTTGTCTCAAAAAGAGCTTCGTAGAGAACTAGAAATAGTCTGCACTACTAAAGCAGGAGAAGAAATTTGGGTAGAATTTTCCTGTTCGGCAATTCAGACAGAATTAGAGGGACTTTACAATTTCATTTATATAGGCAGGGACATCACAGAACGCAAACAACAAGAAATAGAAATTCGCCGCTCTTTGGCAAAAGAGCAAGAACTCAGACAGGTAAAATCTCGTTTTTTCTCGATGATCGCTCACGAATTTGGCAATCCTTTAAGTACAGTATTATTTGCTACTAAAATCCTCCAAGACTACGGCGACGAAATCACCCACGCGGAAAAACAACAATACCTGCAACACGTTAAATCAGCATCTCAACAAATGGCTCAGCTATTAGATGACGTGCGGTTGCTTAGCAGCGCCGAAGCAGGAAAACTCGAATTCTATCCCGCACCAGTTGACTTAAAAAAAATTTGCAGCGAGTTAGTAGAATCAATTAAAATTAGTTATGGAAAAAATCATACAATTAACTTTATTTATCAAGAATTAGTTACGCCAGCGAAACAAAATGATACCGACTCGCAGGAAACGCAACAGTTGCCCGCACTAGATCCAAAATTGCTGCGGCACATCTTGACAAATTTGCTGTCAAATGCTGTCAAATATTCGCCCCTCGACAGCCATATTTATTTTGAATTAAATTGTCAGAATAATGAAGAAGCTATATTTAAAATTAAAGACGCAGGCATAGGCATTCCTATAGAAGACCAAGAACAACTGTTTGAATCTTATTATCGAGCCAAAAATATCGGAAAAATACCCGGTACAGGACTGGGTTTATCCATAGTCAAGCACTGTGTAGATTTGCACGGAGGTCAAATCGAATTTTCCAGCGAGATAGGGTTAGGCACTACCTTTATAGTCAGAATTCCCTTTGAGAAACAGAGATAAATAGATTGATTTTAGATAATTTGAGCCAGAGGGCGCCTTCAATACTAAAAATCTCACATGAAAACCATGTTAAAAAAACTGTTAGTTCCCCACCACTTGGAGTACCTAGCACTTGATAAAAACTTTTTAATCCAAGAAATCTCTCTGCAAGTTCAGCGATTTGCCGACTCTCCCGACGAAGTAGTCGCCGGCAACGATGTCCGCATTCCCTTTCCAGAATTGGTGGGAACGGAAGAAATTTTAATTGATATTTTTGAAAAACGTTTGCCAAATTTTGAATTCAAAGCGATTACCCGGTTATTAGGAAATGATTCGAGGCTTTATTTTGATATGTATATCGTCGATTTCACCAATGACGAGAATTATCAGAGATTAATTATATTTTTTGAAGACGTAACTGATAGGATGGCTTTAGAACAAACTCTAGTACAAGCTACCAATGAAATGGATATTTTATTGAGTACCTTAGCGGCTACTAATAATTATGTTGAAAAAATTATTACTTCAATGGCCGAAGTTTTGTTGGTAACAACAGCCTCGGGAAAGATTAAAAAAGTCAATCAAGCGGCTCAAGATTTGTTCGGTTACAGTGAATCAGAATTAGTAGGCCAGAAAATAGACGCTCTTGCTGCTTTTGGCTCCTCTTTGCAAGCAGTCAGCCAAGAGGAGCCTCAACAATTGCCAACTAACGCCGAAGTAATTTGCACGGCAAAAACCGGAGAAAAGCTAACAGTTTCGTTTTCCTGTACGGCGATTTCGACTGATATTAAAGGTATTTCTGGCTCTGGGCCCGCCCTTCAAGATTTCGTTTACATCGGCCGCGATGTCACAGATAGACAGCGGGCTCGCAAGCGACAAATAACTCAGTACATCACCACTCGCATCCTGTCGGCATCCGAAACAATCAAAAAAGCTATAGCAGCAATTCTCCCCGTAATTTGTGACAGCTTGGGATGGGATACTGCCGAACTTTGGATGCCAGAATCTGGGGAAAAACTGCTGTCAGAAACTAAGAGAATAACTGCGGTTTCCGACCCCAATTTGCTTCGCTGCGTCGCCAGTTGGACAAAACGCTCAGTTTCTATCACCAAATTTGCCGAATTTACCGAACAAATGACTTGTGCATTTGGGGAAGGATTGCCCGGTTTAGTTTGGGCTAGCGGTTCCTCTCAGTGGATTGCAGATGTCACAAAAAGCGACAGTTGTCTGCGCCGAGAAATTGCTGCAGAAGAAGGACTGCACGGAGCTTTTGGTTTCCCAATTTTGGGCGGCTACGAGCCGGAAAAATCTGCCCGGTCTGTTTTGGGGGTGATGATTTTATTCAGTCGCGAAGTGCAGTGTTTTGATGAAGAATTGCTCCAGACAATGGCAACAATCGGTAGCCAAATCGGTCAATTTATCAAGCGCAAGCAAGCGGAAATAGCTTTGCGGCAAAGTGAAGAACAACTGCGAGACTTATTTGAGAATGCTACGGACTTAATTCAAAGTATTGGAGCCGACGGTCATTTTTTGTATGTAAATCGGGCTGGGCGGGAAACTCTGGGCTACAGCGAAGCAGAAATTGCTCAAATGACTATTTTTGATATCATTCATCCCAACAGTTCCCCAGAGTCTCTGGATATATTTTATAAAGCTATTACCCAAAAAACGGTAAATGAAAATACATTGTATCCCGACTCGATTGAACTAACGTTTATTACTAAATATCATGAAATAATTTTGCTTGAAGGCAGCATAAGCTGTAAATTTGCGGCAGGTTCGCTAGTAGCGATTCGCGCTATTTTGCGAGACATTACTGCTCGAAAAATGGCGGAAGACGCCCTAGCAAAATCTGTGTCCCTGCTGCTAGCAACTTTTGATTCTACTGCGGACGGTATTTTAGCGATTGACAGGAGCGGAAAAATCGTCACTTTCAATCGACAATTTGTGGAAATGTGGGGCATACCTAATGAAGTGATGGCACTGCGAGACGATCCCACAACGATCGCCTTTGTCCTGAACCAACTCAAAGACCCCCAAGCATTTCAAGAGAGAATAGAATCGCTTTACGAGCAGCCTGAAGCTGAAAGTTATGACTTGTTGGAATTTCAAGACGGCAGATTTTTTGAACGCTATTCGCAACCGCAGCGGCTGGGAGATACAATTATCGGCCGAGTCTGGAGTTACCACGACATTACGGAACGCAAGCAAGCAGAAGATGCCCTGCGGGAAGAGCAAGAAAAATCAGAAAAGCTGCTGTTAAATATCTTGCCCAAGGCAATAGCAGAACGCCTCAAGCAAAACGAAACTACTATTGCCGAATACTTTCCGGAAGTGACTGTTTTGTTTGCAGACATTGTGGGGTTTACTGCTTTGTCTGCCGTCATGAATCCGATCGAACTTGTGGAACTCCTGAATAAGATTTTCTCAGGATTCGACCTTTTGTGCGAACGGCACGGTTTAGAGAAAATCAAGACCATCGGCGACGCATATATGGCAGTAGGAGGACTGCCTGAACCCAGGGTAGACCACGCAGATGCGATCGCCCAAATGGCCCTAGATATGCAAGCAGAAATAGCCCGATTTAATGCTAGCCATAATAAATATTTTAGCATCCGTATCGGCATTCATAGTGGCCCGGTTGTTGCCGGAGTGATTGGTATAAAGAAGTTTATTTATGATTTATGGGGCGACACGGTAAATATTGCTTCCCGCATGGAATCTCAGGGTTTGCCTTGGCGGATTCAAGTGAGCGAAACTACTTATAAATTGTTGGAAAATAAATATTTATTTCAGGAGAGAGGAATGATTGAAGTTAAAGGCAAAGGGGGAATGAAAACTTATATTCTCATTGGCCGGAAATCAGGCAGCTCATCAGTCATAAGTCATCTGGCTGATGACTAAAAGTATTGCTAAAGTTAATTAGCAATACTTTTTGACCCAGACTAATGGAACTTGCTAATTTGTCGGCAAATTTACGATCGCCCGACGAAGCTGTCGATCGTCACCCTGTGACGGTTGCGCCCTCAACTTCCCTCGCAGAGGCGATCGCCCTGATGCGTCGGACGAGCAACCCTTGCCCACTGCCTAATTCACCTGCATTTCCCGACTCAAACGAAACTGTAAAAGCATCGATTAGTTGCGTCTTAGTTGTCGATGAAAATCAGCTAGTCGGACTGCTAAGCCCGGAAGATGTGCTGAACTTAGCCGCGGCCGAATACGGATGGCAAGGCATGAAAGTTGCCGACGCAATGACGCGGAATTTAATTGTCTTACAAGAATCAGAATTTACAGATCTTATTACCGCATTTAAGCTATTTTGTCAATACTCGATCGATTGCTTGCCAATTGTAGATGAACGGGGTCAGCCAGTAGGTTTAATCAGTGAAAAAAGTATTCGCCCCGCAATGTATAGCTGGATCGAGGCACTGAATCAAGAAGTGGCAAAACTCCAGGAACAATGCGAACTGTTAGAGGGCAATTGTGAACTAGAAAAAGTCAGCGATCGCAAAAATGCCGAAACAGCCCTGCGGGAGAGCGAGGCGCGCTACCGAGCAATTGTGGAAGACCAAACCGAACTGATTTGCCGCTACCTCCCCGACGGTAAAATCACATTTGTCAATCAAGCTTACTGCCGCTATTTCGGCGTGCAACCAGAAGACTTGCTCGGCAACAGCTTTATGCCACTGATCCCAGAAGCAGACCGAGAAATTTTTCCAGATCTATATACTTATGTGTCTCCCGACAAGCCTGTTTTTACCTGCGAACACCGAGTCATTTTGCCGAGCGGGGAAATTCGCACTCAGCAGTGGATCGATCGGGCTATCTTCGACGAAAGCGGACAAATCGTCGAGTATCAAGCTGCAGGCCGGGATGTCACGGATCGCAAACAAGCAGAAATCGCTTTGCAGCAGCTCAATGCAGACTTAGAAGTGCGAGTTCAGCAGGGCAATGAATCCTACGACATGGCAGTATCGGCCGCCAAAGTGGGGGTTTGGGACTGGAATTTGGAAACCGACGAAATTTACATCGATCGGTCTTTGAAAGCTTTGTTGGGCTATCAAGATGCAGAGATTTCCAACCGCGTGGAAAATTGGATGTCTCTGGTTCATCCCGACGATCGAGTTGCAGTCGCCGAAGCCGTAAATGCTTATCTAGAGGGCGTAACAGAAATTTTTGAAGTCGAACACCGGATGCTGCGCCAAGATGGCAGCATTTGCTGGCTGCTTGTTCGCGGCAGTGGGGTGCGATCGAAGAGTGGCAAGATTTGCCGCCTGACTGGCACTGACACCGACATTACCGATCGCAAATTGACCGAAGAAAAACTCCAAAGCTCCGAAGCCGAACTGCTGGCGCTGTTTAACGCCATGACGGATATCGTGCTGGTTTTCGACGCAAGCGGCCGCTACCTCAAAATCGCCCCCACGGCTCCCGAACTGCTGTACAAACCGGCTCCTGAAGTGCTGGGCAAAACCCTCGCCGAAATCTTCCCAGAAGCGGAAGCTAATTTTGCCCTGAGCCACATTCGCCAAACATTGGCATCTGGGCAAACCCACAGAGTTGAATACAGCATGGAAATTGGCTGCAAGTTATTTTGGTTTGATGCCAGTATTTCGCCGCTGGAGTTCGATCGGGTGATGTGGGTCGCCCGAGACATTACCGCTCGCAAACACGCAGAAGCTTCACTGCAAAAGAGCGAGGAAAAGTTTCGCAACTTATTTGACGATGCTCCGATCGCGATTGGTTTGGCAAGCGTGCGCGACTACCGCACGATCAAAGTGAATGAAGCTCACCGCCAGATGTTGGGCTACAGCGATTCGGAGTTGGCTACCATGACTTTTACTGAACTCACGCATCCAGAAGATTTACAAGCAGATGTCGAGCAAGTCAAGCAGTTGGTCTGCGGCAAGATTTCTCGCTTCCAAACGGAAAAACGCTTGATTAAGAAGAATGGCGAGCTGATGTGGGCAAACTTGACGGTGACGCTGATCCGCGATCGCGAGGGCATTCCTCTCTACAGCATGGGGGCGATCGAAGATATCAGTTATCGTAAGCGGGCAGAAATGGAATTTCAGCAGTTAAAAGAACGCCTGCAATTTTTGCTGGGTTCTAATCCGGCAGTAATTTTTACTGCCTCACCCACGGGAGATTTTTGTACTACTTACATTAGCGACAACGTTAAGGCAATCGTGGGCTACGACCCCCAAGAACTGTTAGCCGATTCTAAATTTTGGTTAAGCCGGATTCACCCTGAAGAGCGGCTCCAATTTCTAGCAAACTTTTATGATTTGTCCGAGGGTAAAAATTGCATTTGCGAGTACCGCTTTCTGCACCGAGACGGACTTTACCGCTGGCTACGGACGGAACTGAAACTATTGGTTGACAGCAGGAGCATTCCGATCGAAATTATTGGTTACGCCGCCGATATCACCAATTCTAAATACGCCGAAATAGCGCTGCAGCAGCAGTTCGAGCGAGAACGGCTCGTGGAGGCGATCGCCCGTCGTGTCCGCCAGTCTTTGCAATTAGAGGAAATTCTCAACACTACGGTTGCCGAACTCCAGCAAGTATTATTAGCCGATCGAGTTTTGGTTTATCAAATTTTACCCAAAAAGGGCGGGCGAGTCATTGCTGAAGCCGTGGCAGAAGGATGCAGCCAACTCGTGGATAGATATTTTGGCGAAGAGGTTTTTCCGGCCGAAAGTTATCAGCTTTATTTGCAAGGGCGAATTTGTGCGATTTCCGAACTAGATTCTCCCTGGATTACACCTTGTGTGGTGGAGTTTATGAAAGAAATTCAAGTTAGGGCAAAGTTAGTAGTGCCGATTATTCAGCACAGCCAGCTTTGGGGATTGCTGATTGCCCACCAATGCCATGACTCTCGTGAGTGGCAAGAATGGGAAATCAATTTATTTCACCAGTTGGTGAATCAATTAGCGATCGCCATTCACCAATCTCTACTCTACCAGCAACTGCAAGCTGAACTGAGCGACCGCAAACAAGCGGAAGCAAATTTGAAAAACTCCCTTAGAGAAAAAGAAATTTTGCTTAAAGAAATTCACCACCGCGTCAAAAACAACCTTTGCGTAGTTGCCAGTCTGTTAGAATTGCAATCGAACACAGTTGCCGACCCGCAAGTAAGCAAAATGTTTGAAGAAAGTCAGAATCGCCTTTATTCTATGGCTCTGATTCACGAAAAACTGTACCGCTCGACTAACCTAGCGCAAATTAATTTTGGCGAATATCTTGAAGATTTGGTAAGTAACTTGTTTCACTCTTACAATATTAGCAACAACCAAATTCAGTTGCAGGTATTAGCTGAGCCAATTTCCCTAAATCTTGAAACCGCTACTCCCTGCGGTTTAATTGCCAATGAATTGGTTTCAAATACCCTGAAACACGCTTTTCCTGATGCCACAAGTGGTACAGTTAGTGTAGAATGTTATCAAACGGGCGATGGAGAAATCAACCTCTTAGTTAAGGACAACGGCATCGGCTTTCCTCAAAACTTAGATTTTAGGAAAACTAACTCAATGGGCTTTCAAGTTGTCTGCACTTTAACCGAGCAGTTAGAAGGAACTATCGAAATATCCAGAAAAGTTGGGACAGCATTTCACTTAAAATTTAACGAGTTAAACTACTTTCAAAGATTGTAAAAATATGAGTTTTTCTGAAAAACCAATTAAGATTTTGATTGTCGAAGACGAACTGTTAATTGCTAAAAACTTATCCCCAAAATTAGAAAAGTTGGGATATCAAATCGCCGATATCGTTTCTTCAGGAGCCGATGCCATCCAGCGTGCGCGCGAACTAAGACCCGATTTAATTTTAATGGACATAGTTATCAAAGGCGACATTGACGGCATAGAAACAGCAGCAATAATTAATCAAGAATTAGATATACCAATTATCTATACAACTGCCTATGCCGACGACGAAACTTTGCAGCGAGCCGAAAATACTGGTTCTTACGGCTACCTCCTCAAACCTTTTAAAGAAAGAGAAATGCACGCCACTATCAAGATAGCACTTAGTAAACATCAAGAAGCAGTTAGTCTGAAAAATTTAATGGCGTTAGCAGCAGAAAAAAACGAAAATAGATCGCGCTTTATTTCAATGGCTTACCACGATTTAAACACTCCTTTAACTACTATACAGTTATCGGCTGAAATGTTAGAAGATAGCGACTTGCAGAGCAACCCCGAAACTACCCAAAAAAATGTTGATCGCATTAAAAAAGCCGTCAGTAATATGAGTGGTTTGCTGGAAGATATTTTAATGCTTAGCAAAGCAGAATCAGGCAAAATTTCCTTAAATTTAAATCCGATCAATGCGACGGATTTATGCAATTCTATTTTAGAAGAACTGCAACCTATCGTCACCGACAAACACATCCTAAATTTCCGCAGTCAAACAGATCCGCTGCACGCCAATCTCGACGCAAAACTACTCCACCACCTTCTGACTAATTTGCTTTCAAACGCCATTAAATATTCTCCAAACGGTGGCAAGGTAAGTTTAGACCTAATCTGCGAAAACCAACAAATAATTTTGTGCGTTCGAGATGAGGGAATTGGGATGACACCGGAATATCAAGGAAAACTATTTCAGCAGTTTGAACGGGGTGCTAATGTAGGCAAGATTAAAGGATCGGGTTTGGGACTCTGCATTGTTAAACACATAGTTGACCTGCACGGCGGTACAATAAGTGTGGAAAGTGCGATCGACAAAGGTACTACATTTATTGTCGTGCTACCTTTTGTAGTTAGTAGTTAGTAGTCATTAGTCATTAGTGATTAGTCATCAGTATCTGCGATGGGAGGGGCGGGTTTTTGAGTTCTGCGATTTGATGATATAAATTAGGGTGAACCCGCCCCTTGTATCTTGATATTTTATCTGTAGGGGCGAGTTTCACCAACCATCTATAATTCCAACTAACAATATACATAAACCCGCCCTCCCCACTAACAGTTAAAAGCTAACAGTTAACATTAGTCATTTCCAGTAAATCTATCCGGAGACAAAAGCTCGATCGCCCAATCTTCTCCTCCCCCCGCCGCCTTCGCAAATCGCTCAGCTAAAGCCGGCACAATAGCCAAAGGATTGCTCAAACCAGAAAAAACGTGCAATCCAGGGCGATCGGCAATCGGCCCCACTACGGGCAAATTATCAGCGCTAAATGCCACACTACACTCGTGCCAAGTTGCCGGTAAACCTGCCAACTCAGGCAAAACTTTGCTGATTCCTGCACGAATTGCCCTTTCGCTAGTTTCGCGATCGACTTTAGCATTCAAATCGCTCAACGTGCGAGACAATTGCCCGATCCGCAAACTGCCATCATTAAACCCAATTGCACCCACATCTAAAATCGGCGACAGCAACTCTTTACCAGGTTCATCCCAAAGAAAATCCACCTCAATTCTACTCGATTCAGCTTCCAATTCAAAACGTTTTAATACCGCAGGCATCACCAAAGTCCTGAGTTTTAAATCCACAGGTGCAGTTTCCAAAATCTCCGTGCGAGTAAAATAAACTCCCACAGAAACACCAGCCAGCTTCAGTAAACTCCGACTCCAACCTCCAGCACAAACCACAGCATTTTCACAACGATAAATTCCCTGCGCCGTCTTGACTCCCGAAATCTGATTTCCCTCTTCTATAAACCCAATTACTTCAGCAAATTCTATAGTGCCTCCCAACCGTAGAAACCCTTGACAATAAGCTTTATTTGTGGCAGTCGGCGAAATGTGACCGTGGCGCACAGTCAGAGCTCCGGCGATCGCACTTTTATTCAGCAAAGGTTCCAACTCCCCAGCTTCTGCAACACTCAAAAGCTGCGGGGGAATTGCAAAATGCGCGTAATTAGTCGCAACTTTTTCGGCATCAGTACCCGCATCAATTGTCAGCAACAAATCCAACTCGCGAAACTCAGTATCAGCATCTAATTCCGCCGATAAATTGCGGTGGCGTTCGATACCTTCCCGACACAATTGGCGAGTTAAATCAGTCGTTCCCGACCAATAAGCCAAGCCACCATAACTAAAACGAGTAGCATTTTGCATGGTAGCATCTCGTTCCAAAAGCAGCACAGCAAAACCTTTTTTTGCCAGTTCGTAACTCAGTGATGCACCCGTAATGCCGCCGCCGACAACAATCCAATCGCAACTTTTCATGAGCAACTCAAAGGGAA
Organism: Microcoleus sp. N9_A2; assembly: GCF_036701775.1. Lineage (NCBI taxonomy): Bacteria > Bacillati > Cyanobacteriota > Cyanophyceae > Oscillatoriales > Microcoleaceae > Microcoleus > Microcoleus sp. N9_A2. The sequence continues at coordinate 49,381 of NZ_JAUBRH010000037.1, forward strand.
GGAAAATATCATGCTTAGATTTTAGCTTAGGTTTTTTCGGAACGAATCGAAAAACCTCTACCTACAGGAAGAGGCTGCCTGCGATCGGCATAACTGAAACTTCCACCCGTCGGGAGATGTTTGCGTAGAGATATTTTTCGTTCAATAGTAGGAATTAGAGTCAGCAAAAAATTAGAAGTACCAGAGAGGTTTTTATGAGTATCGACAAACCAGGCAAAGATATGGAGCGCACAGTCAATCCGGGCGATCGCATTTCCGACAAACCGCAAACCATCGAAGAAAAAGCCAAGCAACTGGCAGTTGACCACGTACCCGACATCACGGGAGATGTTGTTACAGTTCCAACTTATGTGATCGTAGAAGAACCCGATGGGGAAAAGAAAGCTTTGCACCACGTCAAAGACGCCGATGAAATTTCCGACGTAATTCGGCAGGCCCGCGTTGACGAAAATGGCGAGCGGATTTGGGATTAAGTTCAATCCAATAAAAACGGGCTTTGTAGGTAGAACACTAATCGCTAGAAATCATGGAAACAAATCAAATAAATAATACGCCCTATCCCAATATTCCGCCGATTCTCGAAAGTGATGACACAGAGTATCGCGATGCCGGAATTACAAGTACAGTTTCAGTTGCAGGCCATCCCCTCCACCCAGTGCTGATCGTGTTTCCTGTAGCCTTTTTAGTAGGAGCCGCCGGCACGGATATCGGTTATTGGCTGACAAGCGATCCGTTTTGGGCGAGAGCTTCGGTTTGGCTGATCGGTTGCGGTTTTGGTGCGGGGATTTTGGCTGGGATCACGGGCTTTTTAGATTTTACGAGAATTAAAAGAGTGCGCGAGCGCAGTGCTGGTTGGTTGCACATGGGCGGCAATGTGGCGGCTCTCGTACTTTCCCTGATTAACCTGCTGTTGCGACAGGGAAATCCGGCCCAGCCGATCGTATATACAGGTTTAGCAATATCGATCGTCGTGGCAACCTTGCTGGGCATTACAGGCTGGTTCGGCGGCGAACTAAGTTTTCGTCACAAAGTCGGTGTCATCGGCCCTACCAGTCCAAATCAGTAGGTTTCTGAGGGTTTTTAGTAGGGACTTCAATCCTCTAGATTGAATAAATTAGGACTAATACCAATTTTTTATGAGGCTGCATAGAATTAGATCCCCCCTAGCCCCCCCTTAATAAGGGCTACGGTGTACACACAAGTCATGAGATCCCTTAAAAAGGGGGGAACCGGAGTCAAAGTCCCCCTTTTTAAGGGGGATTTAGGGGGATCTCCGAGGATTTTGGTTCTACACAGAGATGTGTGTACACGGTAGCCTTAAAAGGGGGGGACAAGGATGCCCTCAAAGTCCCCCTTGCTTTCGGGGGATGCGAGGGGGATCTCCGGGGTATAAATACTGTTAAGTGAACCGTATTGAATTATCAACCACCCAGCAGCGACTAATGACTAATAACTCATGACTAACTCAAAAAAAAAGAGGGAAAATTCCCTCTCTTAATAACACTAACTGCGATGTTATTCTTCCGTCGCAGGAGGGATTTCTTCCTCTACATCTAATACTGCTTCTGCTGCGACTTCCGGTGCGGCTTCTGCTGCTACTTCGGGTGTGGCTTCTGCTGCTACCTCTGGTGCGGCTTCTGCTGCTACCTCTGGTGCGGCTTCTGCTGCTACTTCTGGTGCGGCTTCTGCTGCTACTTCTGGTGCGGCTTCTGCTGCTACTTCGGGCTCATCCTCTTCCATTGCTGAGGGTACATCTTCGAGTATTTCGTCGGAGATATCATCATCAACATCAGTTGAGTCTACAGGAACATCTATGCCTGCTTTAGCTTGCTTTTGAGCGAGCATTTTCTCCCGGAACTTAGCTGCCATTTCTTCAGCTTTTTCATAAACCAATTCGCGATTTTTGACCATCGCGCCCGGTTCCGGTTCCAACTGCTTGGTGGAGAGAGAAATCCGGCCTCTCTCAGCATCCAAGTCAATGATCATCACTTTCACTTCGTCGTTGACATTGAAGACGCTATGAGGCGTATCGATGTGGTCGTGCGAAATTTCCGAAATGTGCAGCAAGCCGCTGACACCACCGATGTCGATAAACGCACCGTAAGGCTTGATACCGCGTACTGTACCGATGACCACTTCCCCGACTTCGAGGCGGTTCATCTTGCGTTCGACTAAGGCGCGACGATGACTCAACACTAGGCGGTTGCGGTCTTCGTCTACCTCTAAGAATTTTAATGGTAATTCTTCGGCGACTAATTCTTCCTTCGGTTTGCGGGTACTGATGTGAGAACCGGGAATAAAGCCTCGCAAGCCTTCAATTCTGACAAGTGCGCCGCCTCGGTTGGTGGCAAATACTTGCGATCGCACAGTAGCATCTTCTGCTTGCAGTTGTCGCACTCTTTCCCAAGCCCGCATATACTCGATGCGCCGGATGGACAGGGTTAATTGTCCGTCTTCGTTTTCATCGGTGAGGATGAAAAATTCTCTGGTTTCGTTTGATTGCAATACCTCTTCAGGGCTTTCGACTCGATTGATGGACATTTCCTGAATGGGAATGTACGCTGCTGTTTTAGCACCGATATCAATCAGAGCGCCCCTGGGTTCTATACTAAAAACTGTACCGGCTACTACGTCGCCCGGGCTAAAGTGATAGTCATATTTATCGAGTAGCGCTGCAAAATCTTCGTGAGTAAAGCCGATGTCTTTGACTGTGGTTTTGAGATTGACCATGCGAATAGTTTCCTAGGATTTCTCTCCTTCATGTTTTTCATTGGTGCCGGCAGATATTAGAGATTTTGGTGAAAAAGCGGTTAACTTCTTACAAAATCTTTTACTAAAGTCAGTTTTTGCTAACTTTCCCCCGGTGCAACTGCACATCCGGGCTTGCCATTACTGTTACTCCAAGCTCTGTGTTAAAACTTTTCATCTTACACATTGCAGAGTCAAGTAGACTATTGTGACACTCTCAGGTATAAATAAACTGAGATTCTTTATGCAGCTAGCTGACTTGCTGGTGACAGGATTACTCTTGTCTAAGTAGAGGTCGCTTTTTAGAGAAGCATAAATTCCGGTATGCCCTACCGTATTTAATTAGTCACCGACCTGTATTTCAATACGGTTGAGCTAACGCTGTTTATTGCCCGGATATCCCCCTAAATCCCCCTTAATAAGGGGGACGGAAGAGAATACTCTTGTCCCCCCTTTTTTAAGGGGGGCTAGGGGGGATCTGGCTTAACTAAACCGTATTGACCTTTAGTTAGGTTTTGTTCAAATTTAGCTTTCCTAAACTGCAACACCTATCGGTGTGACTACGCACTCAACTAATTTAGTTGAGTTTTTACGTTGTCTAGTGATACTCAATTTTAGACCGATGATGATCATATCATACCCAGCACTGTTACTGAGAAAAAAGAACGCTCGCTCGACTGAGAGTCCCTTGAGTCGATCGAACTCCGGGGCTTCCTCGCGATACGGTTTTCCATCTCCCAGAATATTTCTCTAAATTAATTTGAGCGAGTTTAGCTGGGAGTCGCGCAGGATGCGGGGCTTTCTCGATCGACTGCTTCGGAATCCGGCAAATCTGCGTCAAAATTTGTCCCAGTTTCTGTAACTTCAGCTTCGTTGAGGGGATTCTGAAGGTGATTTAGGGTATCTACAAAATCTCGGATGCCTCGAAATTGCCGATATACGGAGGCAAAACGGACATAAGCGACTTCGCTGAGCGGCCGCAGGTGCAACAGCACCAGTTCCCCTATTTCTGAACTGGCGATTTCTCGGAGCGATCGACCTTGGAGTTGCGCCTCGATTTCTTCTGCCAGAGTTTCGAGATGCCCGGAAGACAAACCTGTTTTTTCGCAGGCCCGAATCAATCCCCTGACTAATTTTGACCTGTCAAAAGATTCGCGCTTGCCGTCCCGCTTGATCACCGTAATCGGCACAAATTCTATGCGTTCGTAAGTTGTGAAGCGGTGCTGGCAGCTCAAACACTCACGCCGCCGACGGATGCTTTGACCTGATTCGGCTGAACGCGATTCTAGAACGCGACTATTTGTGTGTTGGCAGGAGGAACAGCGCATGATTGCTGATTTTAAAAGGCATCGCCAGCAAATTGCCATTCATCTAACCGCCTGGGGTCTGATGAATGGCTGGACTAGAAAAAATCACTTAGCACACAGCGGTGAAATAGTCCCGCACCAAATTAGATCACTATGATGCGGGCTAACCGCAGTCCGGTTCAAGATATTTTGGACTTGCTGGAGGCGTATAGCTAATTATTTGCCAATCCGGGGAGGTTCCCGAAAGGCGATCGCAAAAAATAGTACACCTAATGCTAAAGCCAGAATCAAAATGTAAGCAACGCTTTCCATGTTAAATTTTCCCTATCTTCCCTTGCCGTATTATTTTATCTTAATTGTTGGTTTTATTTTTAACTAAAAAAACCCGGTTTCTTCAAGAAACCGGGTTTTTGTGTAGCGGGGAAGTTTCCCCCCTACCCAGAGGCTGGCGAAATCTAGAGAGATTCTTCTCTTCTTGTGGTCACGTCGCCCAGTTTTTGGAACAAGCCCCACTCGACTTGTTCTTCCAAGTCAGCCTCAACTCCAGCAAACACGTCGCGGAAAATAGTCCGAGAACCGTGCCAGATATGGCCGAAAAAGAATAGCAAAGCAAAGCAAACGTGTCCGAAAGTGAACCAACCGCGAGTCGAAGTGCGGAACACCCCGTCAGAGTTCAAGGTTTCACGATCGAATTCAAACACTTCACCTTTTTGAGCAGCGCGAGCAAACTTCTTAACATCTAGAGGATTATTAAAGGTTTGACCGTTAAGTTCGCCGCCGTAGAAGCTGACGGTAACTCCGCTTTGTTCAAAGCTGTATTTTGATTCAGCACGGCGGAAGGGGATATCAGCGCGAACGACCCCATCTTTGTCCGTCAAAATCACTGGGAAAGTTTCAAAGAAGTTGGGGAGGCGGCGAACCGACAATACCCGACCTTCGCTGTCAGTAAATACTGGATGACCCAGCCAGCTTTTCGCAATACCGTCGCCATTGACCATCGCGCCGGCCCGGAACAAACCGCCTTTAGCAGGAGAGTTGCCCACGTAGTCGTAGAAAGCCAATTTTTCAGGAATTTGTTCGTAAGCTTCTTGGAAGCCTTGGCCACCGGCCAAGCTAGCTTGAGCTCTGCGATCGATTTCTTGTTGGAAATAGTTGCCGTCCCACTGATAGCGAGTCGGGCCAAAAAGTTCGATCGGAGTTGCAGCAGAACCGTACCACATCGTACCCGCAACCACGAAAGCTGCAAAGAACACAGCAGCGATACTGCTAGAAAGTACAGTTTCGATATTCCCCATCCGCAGGGCTTTGTAAAGACGTTCCGGCGGCCGCACTGTCAAGTGGAACAAACCGGCAATTACGCCGACTACGCCCGCTGCAATGTGGTGAGCCACGATGCCGCCCGGATTGAACGGATCGAAGCCTTCCGGGCCCCAGGAAGGAGCCACTGGCTGGACGTGACCGGTCAGGCCGTAGGGGTCAGAAACCCACATTCCCGGGCCGAAGAGTCCCGAAAGGTGAAAGGCGCCGAAGCCGAAGCAGAGCAAGCCGGAGAGGAACAGGTGAATGCCAAACATTTTTGGCAAGTCGAGGGCTGGTTCACCGGTACGGGGGTCTCTGAAAAGTTCCAAGTCCCAAAATACCCAGTGCCAGACTGCTGCTAAGAACAGCAGGCCAGAGAGGATGATGTGAGCGACGGCGACGCCTTCAAAGGACCAGAAGCCCGGATCGACGTTACCTTCGCCCGTGATGCTCCAACCGCCCCAAGAACCGGTGACTCCCAAGCGAGTCATGAAGGGCAACACGAACATCCCTTGACGCCACATCGGGTTCAGAACTGGGTCTGTGGGATCAAAAACTGCTAGTTCATAAAGGGCCATTGAGCCGGCCCAACCTGCCACGAGGGCTGTGTGCATTAAGTGTACAGAAATCAATCGGCCTGGGTCATTTAAGACGACTGTGTGTACGCGATACCAGGGTAGTCCCATTGACTGCGGTTCTCCAAGGTGTAAGTGATGATGTCATTTTGACGGAAAATTCAGATTTTCCATCCCGAGCGGTGATGTCCGGGGTTTAAATTCTGTCTTTTGCCGAATCCTTTCTACCTTCACAGGAGGAGGTATAAAAATGAAAGTTATTTAAAGAAGTGTATCGAGTGTTAGAACCGATTGCAATATGTTCGACATTACATTAGTTGCGGGTTGCCCATTTCGCACCGGGCGGCGATCGTCCCAAGGCGTTCGAGGACTTGCTCGGCATCGATCAGTCTGGTGAGCACGACGTTGCCGATGTTTTTGGCAGGATCGTTCGGATCTGCGGGGGCTGTGGGTTTGACTTCTACCATGAGTACAGCCTCTTCGACGCGGTAGAGCCACATTTTTTCTTTGTGATCCCACAGACAGAGGTCGAGTTGTACAATGTCGGGGTGGCGTCTCCAAGCGGCGTAACTCCACTCGCCGCCGACTCCCCAGACGCGCCCAACTTTCCACCCGTCGGATAAGAAGAAGTATTTCATTTGTGTACGCTTGTTGACATTTTTTTGTCTAACATAGCGCAAAACTGCAATTGTACGGAATTATTGAACCGCGAAGGCGCTTATGACGCGAAGGAAGAGGAGAGAAGATGTAGGCTATATGGGTATTCTTTTTTTGAGGTTGGCTGCTATATCACTCTTTTCTAAATGTCTAGTTCTAACTGTTTCGCTTTAACTTCCATTTGTTTTTCTGCTGATTTAACCACTTCAAAGCTCAGGCGAACATCTAGCCTTTTTTTATGTTCTAACATTTCCTTAATAGTAACAATTTGTATTTTATCTGAACTTTGATTCATATATCGGCTTTGATATATTCCTGCTGATTTGGCAGTTTTAATCATTTCCTTGGTTGGCTCTTTTAAACTGATAAAAATACCCAGGGCTGCTTGTTCCAGCGTAATTGTCCCTTGCAAGTCGCGGATGTCTCCTGATTGCACCTTCCCTGACTTGACTTGCACGATAATCTTTTCTGGTTCATCTTTGTCACCTTGAAAGTAAGCAATGCCATCTATTCCCTTATCTGCACCTTTCTTGGCGTTAATAATGGCCCTATTATTAGTATAGGTAAGCACAGCCCATTTTTCAAATTCTTTGCGAGTGCGATCGTCTTTTTTGTTAGCAAGTGCAACTGCTGCTTCCATATCTTTAGGAATGCCATTTAACTTAAGTTGTTCAAGTACACCTTTCCCAAAAGAATCCTCAAGGCGTTTGAGAATTAAACTAATACTTTGATAAGTAATGTCAATGCCTATCCATTGACGCTTGAGGCGTTGAGATACAGCGACAGTAGTACCACAACCGCAGTAAGCATCTAAAACTACATCCCCTTCATTGCTACTGACTTTGATAATGCGTTCTAATAATTCTTCGGGTTTTTGTGTTGGATAGCCAAGACGTTCTGGATCGTTAGCATTTAAGATATTCATCAGCCACCAATCTTCAGGGATTTTGCCCAAAGGATGAGGCTTATATACTTTATTAGTTCCTTTATGCTTGCCCCACATTGCATCATCTTTTCTACCAATTCCTTCAGCTTGATATGGTATTCTAATTGCATTTTCATTGAACTCATATTCATTAGTTTTTGAATATCTTAATATGACATCATGCCTTCTACCAAAGTCTTTTTTAGGAGAACCGCCACCTCGATAACACCAAATTATCTCGTTCCTGAAATCACCACCCTGGGAACAAAAAATGGTATCTAAAATTAATTTTAAATAATGGCTTGCTGTAGGATCGCAATGCAGATAAAAGCTACCAGTAGGTTTTAAGACTCTATGAATTTCGACTACTCGTAAGGTAATATGGATTAAATATGCTAATAAACTACCTTTGCTTAAGACTTTTGTTAAGCCAGCAATTAAATCAATACTTTGTGAGGTAAATTTACCCTGGGAATTTTCCAAGATTTCAGCTAAACCTTGATTGGCATAATCATCCCAAGTCCAAGTGTCGATAAAAGCTTGTGCTTGGGCTTGGTCTTCCTTGCCAATGTTATTATAGATTTGGTTGTAGTTGCGTTTTGAGTTAAAAGGCGGGTCAATGTAGCATAAATCTACCGATTCGTCTTTGATCTGTCTGCGTAAGACATCAAGATTGTCACCGTAAAATAGTTGATTTACCATTTTCGCTATTTCCTTTAAATGGCTGGTGTAACTGCTGCTGATGTCTGTATTTGACAACAAACATTTAATTATACTATATCGATCGATCGTTTTGGATGAACGGTCTGAATCTTATCAAAAATATTGATAAAATTGCATTATACTTTTCATAACCCTGATAATTACTCATCACCCCGCCTCCCAATCTTCAATCTGTAGCCCTTGTACTCTGCTAAACTCCCTAACATTATGAGTGACTAAGATTAAATTATTTGCCAAAGCAATAGCAGCAATTTGCAGATCGTTTGAGCCGATCGGAGTTCCCAAACTTGCCAAATCTCTCCTAATCTTGCCATATACTTCCGCACAAGCATCGTCAAACGGCAGAGAAACGAACTGACTTAAAAAAGATTTTTGTAGATTTAAACTATTTTGGGGGTTATTGCTACCCATCGCTCCGTAAAACAACTCGGCTTTTACCACAGAACAAACCCCAATTTTATCGGCTACCACAGTATTAAAATGAAGGTCGATACTAGGCGACCTACCCTTTAAATACAGGATACAAACATTAGTATCTAGCAAATAAATCAAAGAGCTATTACTCATCAAAAACCCCCATCATATCGTCATCCATTTCATCAGAAATTCCCCAGCCATCATCATCAAAATCAATATCCGCACAACTCCCAGACAGATTTATCAATCCTGAAGAATGCAGCATATTATTTTGCCTGAAAAATTCCTTCAAGCCTGCCTCATCGCCAATATCGAGCATCTCCTTTAACTCATCCAAATCGATTAACCCATCGCGAAAAGCACTTAAGACTAAATCTCTCAGAATTTTTCGTGACAAGTCCCCCCATTTATCCTCGATCTTATCTACTAACGTATCAGGTAAATTAACTGTGATTTGCATATATTAAAAACCCCCTCGATCTCCATTTCTATTTTCCTGAGCCAAAATTAAAACCCGTTCGTAAAGCCGATCGGAAAACCTCGTTCCCTGTGCCTGCATCTCATCTAAAACATCCCGCACGCTTCCCAACAAACCCCGGCTCTTTGCTACAACAAAACACCCATTGTCCCAATTAACGGCAGCTTTCTCGCCGCCGCTACCCGTCTCGCCGCTTTTTCATCAATCAATAATTGGGCTGCGTTCATTTCTTCTGCTAAAGCGATCGCTTCCGATTCCCCCAAATCTAAATTAAACGACCCTTGTAAGTCCTCAACTACTTGCAGATTATTGACTGTTACAACCTCTAACCAAGACAAATTTTGTACGATTTTAGCTGCCGGATGCTGACCAACCTGAAGTTCATCAAACACTCCCTTCGGAATCACAACTTTACCAAAAAGTTGAGGCAATAAATCTAAGCGATCTACCTTAGCTAATTCACTAATAGGTGTAGTATCGGAGACAATAATCATTTAAAACCCCTGCCGCTCTAACATCAACTCTGCCTGTTCCACCTCTTGACGAATTTGTTCCAAATTTTGCGAATCATCAAACAGAGAAATTCCCCATTTTTTCATCATTTTGATAATTTTCATGCGAGAAACTCCTAAAATTTTCCCCGCTCGTCCGCTGGTAATTTCCCCTACCTCTAATAACGCCATTACATAACCCTCTTTTGCTTTCTGTAAAGCCTTCTGCCGAACCTCAGCAGAAAGATGAATGCTTTCTAATTTCTCGTCTAAAATCATCAAAGTCATTCCCAAAATCTCCCAAACCTACATTTATATTTTAGTTCCTAAAACCACATCCCACAACATCGCCATAATATCCGACTACAAATATTTAATATCCCGCTCGCTTGGTGCATGGTGTATGGGGGCGTGCAGAAGTATTGCCTGCCTAAATATTGTTACTCGAACGACTATTGTCTATAATAGACTATATAAGGCATAGTTTACTCAAATAACACAGACAAAAACGCGATATCCGATAAATAACCCTCCGGCTTAATCCCTCAAGTCAATTATTCAATCTAAAATCTAAAATCTAAAATCTAAAATCCCATGACCGCACAAACCCCAGTACAATTCCAAGACAGTTTCGACATCATCGTAGTTGGTGCCGGACACTCCGGCTGTGAAGCCGCCCTCGCCACTTCTCGCCTCGGCTGTCGCACTCTTCTCCTCACCCTCAACCTCGACAAAATTGCGTGGCAACCCTGCAATCCCGCTGTCGGCGGCCCGGCTAAATCTCAACTTACTAACGAAGTGGATGCGTTAGGCGGGGAAATTGGCAAAATGGCCGATCGCACTTATCTACAAAAACGCATCCTCAACTCTTCACGAGGCCCCGCAGTGTGGGCGCTACGAGCACAAACAGACAAGCGGGAATACACCGCTGTGATGAACAACATTGTCGAAAATCAAGAGAATTTGACCATCCGGGAAGCGATGGTAACAGACTTAGTTTTGGGCAAAAACGAAGAAGTGATCGGAGTTGAAACATACTTCGGTGTCGCTTTTGAATGCAAAGCCGTAATTCTCACCACAGGTACTTTTTTAGGTGGCACAATTTGGGTGGGCAATAAGTCGATGCCCGCCGGACGCGCCGGAGAATTTGCGGCCGTGGGTTTGACAGAAACTCTCAACCGTTTGGGCTTTGAAACGGGCAGGTTGAAAACTGGAACTCCGGCAAGAGTTGACAAGCGGACTCTCGATTATACTAACTTGGAACCGCAGCCGGGAGATGCAGATGTTCGCTGGTTTAGTTTCGATCCAGAAGTTTGGGTGGAACGGGAACAAATGCCTTGTTATCTAACTCGAACTACGCCAGAAACTCACCAGTTAATTAGAGACAATTTGCACCTTTCTCCAGTTTACGGCGGCTGGGTTGATGCGAAGGGGCCGCGCTACTGTCCGAGTATTGAAGATAAGATTGTGCGGTTTGCGGATAAGGAAAGTCACCAGATTTTTATCGAACCGGAAGGGAGAGATATTCCTGAACTTTACATTCAAGGATTTTCGACGGGTTTACCCGAAACTTTGCAATTGCAAATGCTGCGTACTCTTCCTGGTTTGGAAAAGTGCGAGATGATGCGCCCTGCTTATGCTGTGGAGTATGATTATTTGCCTGCGACTCAGTGCTTTCCAACGCTGATGACTAAGAAGATTGAAGGGCTATTTTGCGCGGGTCAGGTGAACGGTACGACTGGATATGAGGAGGCGGCTGCACAGGGGATTGTGGCGGGGATTAATGCGGCTAGATTTGCGAAAAATCAGGAGATGATTGTGTTTCCTCGCGAGCAAAGTTATATCGGGACTTTGATTGATGATTTGTGTACGAAGGATTTGCGGGAACCTTACCGGATGTTGACTTCGCGATCGGAATATCGGCTATTATTGCGATCGGACAATGCTGACCAACGCTTGACTCCGCTGGGACGGGAAATTGGTTTGATTGGCGATCGGCGCTGGGAGTTGTTCGATCGCAAACAAGCTAATATTGTGGCAGAGAAGGAACGCTTGTACTCGACGCGGGTGAAGGAACACGAGGATCTTGGCAAGCAGATTTTTGCTGAGACTCAACAAGCGATTAAAGGTTCGATTACTCTGGCTGATTTGTTGCGCCGTCCGGGTTTTCATTATGTCGATTTGGAACGGTACAATTTAGGCGATTCTAGTCTGAAGTTGGCTGAGAAAGAGGGTGCAGAAATTGATATCAAATATTCTGGCTATCTGCAAAAACAGCAAAATCAAATTGATGAAATTGTCAGACATGAACGCCGACAATTGCCAGGGGATTTGGATTATATGGCAATTACAACTCTCTCCAAAGAATCGCGGGAAAAGTTGACTAAAGTGCAGCCACTGACTATTGGCCAAGCGGCCAGAATTGGTGGGGTGAATCCGGCTGATGTTAATGCTTTGTTGATTTTTCTGGAAGTGCGAAACCGTCAGCAGCCAGCGGGTGTTGGTAAATAAGCTAAACTACAGGTGTCTCAAGAGTCCCTTGAATTTTATGAAATATAGCAATTTGCAGGAGTCGTAAACTTTTTACCCCACCCCAACCCTCCCCTTATCAAGGGGAGGGAGTAAGAAATTCACAAATGATTTAGGATTGCTATAGCAGTATGAAAAAGTGTGACTATTGTGGCACTACTATTTTGCTCGGCGGGTTTCATATTGATGGAGATAGCTTCTGGGGTTTGCTGAGTCACGGTATGAATCAACTTTTATCGGAAGTTACAAAACTCACCCGACTGGGCTTAGAAAAATTCCGCAATCTTGAATTTATACCTGTATTCAGCAACGCCAAAAATAAGAAAAACTGGCAGAATGTCAACTCTAATTGATGAAATTATGCCAGTCTATTGTAGATATTGAGCAATCCTCGAACCCACTCGGAATTTCGCAAACATCCTGCATAAAAATCAGCGTTCATCGGTGGTTCAAATCTCCCCGAAATCCCGACCAGTGTTGCCACCCTCAAAGCCTTAGAAGACCAGCTAGATGCCTTGCTGTACGCTTATATACGGGTTCACTGGTGGTACTAGGAAATAGAGCGGAATGTGGTATTGGGCGATCGCACAACCGGCTACATAGTCATTCCCCAAGGAAGATAAGGAGACAGCGAGAGGGAGAGGGGGAGAGGGGGAGAATAGGTAAAATCTTCCTGATTCCTGATTCCCTCTTCCATCCATCCGTTACATCCGTTACATCCGTTACAGAATCCGTTGCCGAACTTCCTTTAATGTGCCCAGAGAATCACGCCAGCTTCATAAGGACTGCTGAGATTATCGTGCTTCGGCAAAACCCGCAACGACAAACCTTGCAAACCACTAGAAGTATAAGTAATGTCAGCCGTATAAAGGCTAGCATTCTGAGCATCTTCTCCCAAATACTCCATTACCACCGGCACGCCACCAATGATATCGCCGTTAGCATCAACAGAACCTTGATAAAGTTCGACTTGCACGTCTGCAGGCGTTAATCCCATCAGATTGATGCGAGATTTAACCGCGATCAACTGATTGACCTTAACTTCCTTATCCTGGGAAATATCAACAGACTCAATCTTAATGTCGTACCACTTTGCGAGAACGTGCTTTTTCCAGTGAGACAATTCCTTAGCCGGCGCGCACCCGTCCTCCGTCATCGTGAAGAATCGATCGCTCACCGGGAAATAAGCCCTCCGCGCGTAATCCTTCACCATCCGAGCAGTATTGAATAAAGGACAGTTCAAGCTAATCGAATCCTTCATTTTAGCCGTCCAACCGCGGGGAATGCCGTCAGCATCCCGGTTGTAAAACAGCGGTACAACTTCCTTTTCCATCAAGTCATACAAAGCATTAGCCTCGACATCATCCTGATACTTAGTATCTTCGTAAAATTCCCCATGTCCGATCGGCCAACCGGTGCGAACATAATCAGCCTCATCCCACCAACCGTCGAGGATGCTGAGATTCGGCAAACCATTCATCGAAGCCTTCATCCCGGAAGTACCCGAAGCCTCACGGGGGCGGCGGGGCGTATTCAGCCACACATCGCAGCCAGATACCATCATCCGAGCGACGTTAATGTCGTAATTCGGCAGAAACACCATCGAACTCAGCGTGTCGTGTTCGCGGATGAAGTGAACGATATCCCGAATCAATTCCTTACCCGGAATATCCATCGGGTGAGCCTTCCCAGCAATTACAAACTGCACGGGGCGGTTTTGATCCCGCATGATCCGCATAATTCGATCGACATCGCGCAAAAACAGCGTCGCCCGCTTGTAAGTAGCAAAACGGCGGGCAAACCCGATCGTCAGCACCTTCGGATTGAGAGCCTCGCGCGCGTATTCGATTTCGGTTTGAGCCGCACCGCGCTCGCGCAAAGTCTTTTGCAGCCACTCCCGCGCGAATACCACCAACTCCGATCGACAGCGTTCGTGATTCCGCCACAATTCCTCGTCAGGAATCGACGAAATCCTGTCCCACAGGCGATCGTCCTTACCGGTCATTTCCCAGTCCGGGCCAAGGTATCGATCGTATAACTCCTGAGTAGACTTCGCCACACAACTGCGAGCGTGCACCCCATTCGTAATCGAAGTAATCGGCACTTCTTCCTGCGGCAAACCCGGCCACAACCCCTGGAACATCGGGCGCGACACCACACCGTGCAAAGCCGCCACCCCGTTGACAAAACTCGACATTTTAATTGCCAAAATTGCCATATTCAGAGGTGCGGACAAATCGCCAACATTCTCCCGGCCCAACGCCAGAAACTCATCTTGCGACAAGCCAAACATCTTGGCATACTGACCCAGATAGTGCATCACCATATCCGGCTCGAACAAGTCAAACCCAGCAGGCACCGGCGTGTGAGTCGTAAACATACTGCTCGAAACTACCACCTGTTCTGCTTCCACGAAACTCAGGTGATATTCCTCCATCAGCATCCGAATCCGTTCCAAAGCCATGAAAGCCGCGTGGCCTTCGTTCATGTGATAAGCCGTGACTGTCAAGCCCAAGGCCTTGAGCATTTTCACGCCACCGATGCCCAGCATGATTTCTTGGTGCATCCGCAGAGTTTTGTCTCCGCCGTACAGTTGGTCGGAAATATCTTGGTCGTAGCGGCTGTTAGGTTCAATATTTGTATCCATTAAGTACAAAGGAACTGTTCCCACTTGTACTCGCCAAATCCGCGCGTACACCTTGCGGCCTGGATAGTCTACCTCAATCCGCAATTCCGAACCGTCGGGATTGCGTTCTAGGTGGAGCGGCATATTGTAGAAATCGTTCAGCGGATAGCGTTCTTGCTGCCAGCCGTCGGCGTTGAGATACTGCGAAAAATAGCCTTCTTGGTAGAGCAAGCCCACGCCGGCTAAGGGCAAGCCCAAATCGCTAGCTGATTTGAGGTGGTCGCCTGCGAGCACGCCCAAACCCCCGGAATAGATGGGTAGGGCTTTTACTAAGCCGAATTCCATCGAAAAGTAAGCGTAGCATTCCTGCAGCTCTGTACCGCGCTGTTTGCGATACCAGGCGCGATTTTTGAGATAATCCTCTAACTGCTGGGCGGCTCGTTTCATTTGGGCAATGAAGCCTTCGTCTTCTGCCATTTCTTGCAGTCGCTCTTGAGAGATGGTTCCGAGCATCAGCACCGGGTTTTGGTTGCTGGAGTCCCACAGGTCTCGATCGAGGCGGCGGAATAAGTCTTTGGTGTCAACGTTCCAATCCCAGTGCAAGTTGTAGGCAAGTTTGCGTAGGGGTTCGAGAATTGTCGGTAGCGACGGGGAAACGTTAAATGTGCGAATTGGCTGCATAGACCAGGCTTTTATATTGGAGTAGCGATATTTTCCTCTGTCTTTAGGTACAAGTCCGTGATTCTGCACACTATTTTAAGTTTTTAAGTGCTGCGGGCGATCGCGATCGCACAAGACTAGGCGGTTGAAACCCCGTCTCTACAAACAAAACCAGCGACTCGACTTCGCTCGCCGAACACCTTTGCGGGTTGAAGGCGGTTTCAACCGCCGTTTTTTTATGCCGTCTCAACCGCCGTCTTTTTATACTGTAGTTTAGACTAAAAAATGAGCACAGCTAGAAGTAGCCACCTTTGAATCTCAGGCAAGCTGTTGCTCAAAAA
>NZ_JAUBRH010000038.1:0-25070 GCF_036701775.1 Microcoleus sp. N9_A2
CTGGTGGCTGCGGGCTTTTTCATTCGTTTATTTTACCAGATGCCGTCACTTAAGTTTTTTTTGACCTGAATCCTTACGACAGAAGATAGCTGGTCATGCCTATAAAGTATTGTAAGTATGGGTTTTCTCGGATTTGTTCTATTGTTTCGCGATCGCTGGTTCCTAACCTTTCTTTAATAATTAATGCTCCCAATGCCATCCGAAAAGATTTCGCTGGAGCTCCCATATCTACGGAAAAGTTTTGAGCATATTCTGCTTCAAATGCTGACCACGGAATTAGTTTCGCCATGATTACCCAACGATTATCTTCTAACAATTGCCCCTCAAAAGGCAAGTCAAAGTTGGATGGCGGGTTTGGGATTGGGTCAACTTTTCGGTACATTACGACAGTGATGTTGTACTAGGCTTTAGACAGATTTTAGCTCATAAGCTTGCACACGCGGAGCGTTCAAACCAGTCAAAGTCTTTCTCTGTCAAGGTTTTAGGCTTTTTCGGCAAGCCCTA
The DNA here is from genome assembly GCF_036701775.1 of Microcoleus sp. N9_A2. NCBI lineage: Bacteria > Bacillati > Cyanobacteriota > Cyanophyceae > Oscillatoriales > Microcoleaceae > Microcoleus > Microcoleus sp. N9_A2. The sequence continues at coordinate 505 of NZ_JAUBRH010000038.1, forward strand.
ATTATTAACCGCAAATATCCGCTTTCATCGTGGCACAGGCATCTTGCCTGTGCGATATCTGCGGTTAAAAAAATCCCCAAATCCTAAGCCATCACCATCCCCCCATCCACATTAAAAACCTGCCCCGTAACATAGGCCGCCGCCGCATCCGCCGCCAAAAACTTCACCATTCCCGCAACTTCCTCAACTTCCCCATATCTCCCCAGCGGAATATACTTCAAAATCTCATCAGACTTGACATCCTTAGTCATATCTGTAGTGATAAAACCCGGTGCAACCGCATTCACAGTAATCCCGCGACTCGCCAACTCTTTCGCCACAGTTTTAGTAAACCCAATTACCCCAGCCTTCGCCGCACTGTAATTAGCTTGTCCGGGATTGCCCATTTGTCCAGCCACCGAAGCAATATTAATAATTCGGCCGCTTCGCTGTTTCAGCATGATTTTACTGGCAGCTTTCGCACACAAAAACACGCCGGTTAAATTCAAATCAATTACCGCTTGCCAATCTTCCAACTTCATCCGCAGCAGCAAAGTATCGCGAGTAATGCCGGCATTGTTCACCAAAATGTCAATCCGTCCCCATTTTTCCATGACATTACTGGTGAGTAAATCTACTTGCTCAGTTTTCGAGACATCTGCTGAAAGCGCGACAGCTTCTCCTCCAGCAGCGACTATTTCTGCTACCACCTCATCAGCAGCAGCACTCGAACTGGCATAGTTGACGGCGACTTTAGCGCCCTCTGCCGCTAGGGCTAAAGCAACGGCGCGGCCGATTCCCCGCGACGCACCGGTCACGACAGCAACTTGACCCCGCAATCTCTGAAAAGTCTCTGGTAATAATTCCATAATTGTATCCTCGCAATCTACCAGAGAATTTTGCACTAAAATCGAGCCAGAACCCAAAAAAATATTTTGTCTTATGGCAGTTCAAAAACAGTTCAGCAGTTTTGAGGAGTTACTATCGGGCTCTGACTTGCCGGTGTTGGTAGATTTTTACGCTACTTGGTGCGGGCCTTGTCAGATGATGGCACCGATTTTGGAGCAAGTGAGTGGTCAGATGAAAGACAAGCTGATGGTTGTCAAAATTGACACGGATAAGTACGAACAGTTGGCGTCGCAGTATCACATTTATGCTTTGCCGACTTTGGTGTTGTTCAAAAATGGCGCTGAGGTCGATCGCATTGAGGGAGTGATACAACCGGCGCAGTTGATCGATCGAGTGCAACCTTTCTTGTAGTACGAGCCAATTATCTCACACCTAGGGTGTGTCAGCTCATATCTGATTAATTATGAATAAGATAATCCTAGTTGACGCACCCTACTTATGAACACTCCCAGCCACGCTATTATCAATCTCGCAATTCTCGGCAAACCGCAACTGCCGCAAGCTAATCTCATTATTGCGATCGGCGGAATTTTGCCGGATATTCCGATATTTTTATTTTACTTTTGGGCGAAATACATTGCTCGCTTGCCCGCAGCTACAATTTGGTCTGAAGCATATTATGAGCCTTTTGTGCAAAATATTGTGGCTCTGTTTCATTCAATTCCCCTTGCGGTTATTGGTTTGCTAATTGCTTATTACTTTGGCTGGCAAAGTGTGCAAATTCTGTTTATCAGCATGATACTACACTCTCTGGGAGATTTGCCTGTCCACAATGACGACGCTCACCGACACTTTTTTCCGTTCAGCAATTACCGTTTTATCAGTCCGTTTTCTTATTGGGATAGGAAGCACTACGGGTCAATTGTTTCTATGGTTGAAATGTTGTTAGTGCTGCTTTCAACTTACCGCGTTTTTGGTTTTGTTAATTCTTATGCTGGAAAAACGTTGTTAATTTTGGTGAATGGTTTTTACTGGGCTGTCGCGGTTTATTTTCAGGTGCGAGATTTATTTAAATTCACTTCCCAAAGATGAAACATGAATTCAAAATTACCAATTAGCAATTAGGAATTAGCAATTACCATATTGTTAACTACGCCTAATGTTAAAACAACACCAATCTTGACGCTTCCATAGAGTAGCGACAATCCAGCCGTGCTGTTCGAGAGTGTCAGCAATTGGCTTAGCTTGGTCGAGCAAAATGCCGCTGAGCACTGCCCAAGTAGTGGGTTTGCTAATTGCAGTGAACTGCGGGATTAAATCAATGATTACTTCTGCTAAAATGTTGCAGATCAAACCGTCGATCGGCTCATCGACCATTTCTTTCAAGCGCTCGATACTGCCGAGCTCTGCAACCAACTGCTGAGGATTAACGCGGTTAAGCTGTCGGTTGCTAATGGTCGATCGCACTGCTAAAGGATCAGTATCCAAAGCATAAACTTTTGTAGCGCCCAACAACACCGCGCCGATCGACAAAATACCCGATCCGCAGCCGATATCGGCAACTACATACTCTTTGTCGTCAAAACCGAGACGCATTTCCAGCGACTCCAGACACAGTTGAGTCGTAGCGTGAGCACCCGTACCAAAGGCCACACCGGGATCTAAACGCAAAATGAGGCGATCGGTATCAGTCGGTATCGGAAGCCAGGCCGGATTAATTAAAAAGCGATCGCCCACTTCTTGAGGCTGCCAGTGTTCCTTCCAAGTGCTGCCCCAGTCTTCATCTTCAATCAAATCCCACTGCATCGCAGGTAGGGGCAAACCTGCACACAGAGCATCTTGACGCAGCCACAGAGACAGAGCGGCCAAATCCAGTAATCCTGCCTGTTCTTCGGGCAAATAAGCCGACATCAGGCAAGAATTGCTTTTGATCTCAGTAGCAGTTCCCCGACAGCTAAACCGTTCCAGACGCCAAAAGATGATATCTTCCAGCGCCGGATCGCAAAGAATTCTAATTTCCCACCAGCTATGTGCCATAACGATTTTAGATTTTAGATTTTAGATTGACCCCGGGGAACTGGAGACTGGGAACTGGGGAATGAGGAAGGAGGATTGGCTAATAGACAAATTCCCGCTTTCAGGCCAATTACCAATGACCAATTGCCCATTACCAATTATCCGCCCTGGCATCCAAAATCTAAACTCCAAAATCCTTTAAAGATTCACCGTGTAAGCATCCCGAATTCCCGGAACTTTGAGAATCTCCGCCAATATGCCCTCTGGTAGAGGGTCATCCAGGCTCAAAACCATCACCGCATCGCCTCGCACGATTTTACGGCCCACTTGCATACTGGCAATATTGACATTAAAACTGCCCAATTGGGAACCAATCTTGCCAATAATCCCCGGCATATCGCGGTGCAGGGTAAACAGCATATGGTGAGTCGGGGAAACGTTGACCGGGAAATCGTCAACGCTGGTAATCCGAATTTCGCTTTCGCCGAGGACTGCACCCGTGACGGTGTGTTCGCCCAGAGTTCCCTTGGCCGAGAGGCGCAGAGAGCCTGTGTAGTCGCGAATTGAGGCGTCTCTGGTTTCGACGACGCGAATTCCGCGTTCTTTGGCTTCAATGCTGGCGTTGACGTAGTTGACACGCTCTCGCAGGGCTTGGGAGAGCAGGCCTTTGAGGGAGGCAACAACTACGGGCTGGCTTTGGTTGTTGGCCAATTCGCCTTGCAGTTGGACGTTGAGGTAATCGACTCGGCCTCCGGCTAGCTGGCTGACGAGGTTGCCTAGGGTTTCGGCTAGTTGCAGGTAGGGTTTGAGTTTTTCGATCGAGTCTGGGTAAATTCCTGGGATGTTAACAGCCGATCGCGCCGGCAGCCCCAACAGCACATCGCGAATTTGTTCGGCAACATCGATCGCCACATTCACCTGAGCTTCCGCCGTCGAAGCGCCCAAGTGAGGTGTCAGCACGATGTTTTGGCCAACACTCCGCAGCGGAGAATCGGCTTGCAGCGGTTCCTGTTCGTAAACGTCTATAGCTGCGCCGGCGATCTGGCCTGATTTTATAGCTTCTGCGAGGGCTGCTTCGTCGATGATGCCACCTCTAGCGCAGTTAATTATCCTGGCCGTAGGCTTCATTTTTGACAGCACTTCAGCGTTAATTAAGTGCAGGGTTTCCGGCGTTTTGGGTATGTGCAGGGTGATGTAGTCGGATTCGCGCATCAGCAATTCGAGTTCCACCAAGCGGCAGCCCAACTGTTCGGCTCGTTCGGTGGAAATGAAAGGATCGTAAGCGAGCAGTTTCATGCCCATTGCTTTAGCTGCGGCGGCTAGGTGGGAACCAATTTTGCCCAAACCGACGATACCGAGGGTTTTTTTGTAGACTTCTACGCCGATAAAGCGGTTGCGTTCCCATTTACCACTTTTGACGGATTCGTTGGCTTCCGGGATGTGGCGGGACATCGAGAGCATCATGGCGATCGCGTGTTCGGCAGCGGCGATCGTGTTGCCTTCGGGGGAGTTGACGACTACAATTCCTTTGCGGGTAGCGGCGGGTACATCGACATTATCTACGCCGACTCCGGCTCTACCGATGATTTTGAGTAGATTTCCGGCTTCAATGATTTCTTTGGTAACTTGGGTGCCAGAACGGATCATTAAAGCGTCGTAATCTGGAATAATTTTAACCAGTTCGGCGGCTGAAAGTCCTGTGTTTACGTCAACTTGCGCGACTTGGGAGAGGATGTCAATTCCGGCTTGGTCGATCGGATCGGATACTAGAACTTTAGGCATAGCAAGCAATCGAGTGCAATAGTAAAAATAGGCCGAGCGTTGGCGAGCTCAAAGTTGAGACTTTTGACTTAGAGCAGTATCTATACAGATCAGCTCAAGCTTGCCTTTGTGCAGTTTGAATTGTATCTGTATTCGGTCATGGTCGGTCATTTTTGCGGGAAATATTTTAGCTTTGGGGGCGATCGGACTCTCTGACCGTCTAAAAATCCCGCAAGTGCTTAGCTAGTATGTCTTCTCCGGCTATAATAGACTTTGGCTATTCCAGCCTAACTATCAGGAATTGTTTTCTAATGAATTATCTTATCGCCGTACTGCCCGATCGAATGCAAGCCGAAGCGGCCTACTGCGCCCTCGAAAAAGAAGGCTTACCGATGAAGCAAGTAAGCATTTTGGGCCGCGGCTACAAAACTGCCGATGAATTCGGTTTGATAGATCCCACCCAGCAAGCAAATAAACAAGCGAAACTCATGGCTATTTGGCTGATACCGTTTGGCTTTATTGCCGGCGTTACTTTCAGCTTGATGACTGAGTTGAAGACTTTTGCTTGGGCGGGCGAAATTGGCGATCACCTCATCGGTGGAGTGCTAGGTGCGATCGCCGGTGGGATGGGCAGCGTATTTGTCGGCGGTGCCGGAGGAATGGCCTTTGGTAGCGGCGATGCTTTACCCTACCGCAACCGTTTGAATGCGGGCAAATTTTTGATTGCAGTTAAGGGTACTGATGATTTGACTGGGAAAGCTGCGAATATTTTGCAGCAGTTTGAACCGGAAAATATCCAAGGTTATACAGAGACTTAGTTATTTGTTTGTTAACAGTTGACAGTTGACTGTTGTTGACTGTTGACAGTTGACTCGTGTAATATTTGGAGGCAGTTATGGAATCACAAACGATCGCCCTACATTCTCCCCTAGAATTAACGCTCGAATTAACAGACGAGCAGTTTTTTCAGTTGTGTAGAGACAACCGGGATTTGAGATTTAAGCGCACTGCTAGTGGAGGATTGATTAGACCTCTTGCAAAAATAGCTGGGACGGGCAAGATGCCCATCCCACAAAAAGTTTTTTCTCTTGTGGGATGGGCATCTTGCCCGTCCGAAAATTTGCTTAAAAGGACTTTTGCAAAAAGTCTATTATTAGAGACTGTTGGCGAATCAATAAAGGGCTTCACCCCTCACTCCCTAAAAATAGTGGTTCTAGACTAAATGTCAAACTGACCATATAGTCATTAACTACCAATAGTGAACGGAAATACTGCCTCCCAGAAGTGATGGGTAACACCCCTGCGAATTCGCCAACAGTCTCTTTCAACCGCCGTCTTATCTTTTCCCGCTAATTGATGGTATCACCTATGAAAATCCTCCACGGGACTTGGATTCCTCAAGCAGAAGAGAGTTTTATTCAACCTGGAACGTTTTATATTTGGGTTGAAACCACTGAAAAGAAAAAACAGCCTGCTAAGGTTCATCCCCGACAATTGAAGACGGCACAGTTAACAGAGTTTCTAACGAAAGAAGCCGGGATGCAACTGGCACCAGTCAGCAATACAAGTGCGATGGGGCGAGAATACGCGATCGTCCCTCGGTATTTTTTACTGCCCACTGCCGACAACCAGCCGTTACCATCTTTAGAGTTAGCGCGATATTTAGAGACAGAGTTACCCGAAACATTTGAGTTGGAGTATTGGGAAGTTGATTGTGTTTCCATCGCCACCCACACTTTGACTAAATTATTGAACGATCTGCATTTTTTTGCTCTCTACGATTTAGCAGAAGTTCAGTTTGGTTCAGACTTGCTATTTTGGTATCACTACACCCAATTTTTTAAGCAAATTTTTCTGAAAGATCATTATATTCCGGCGTTGCGCTATCGAGAAACTGCTCCGATCGCGATCGCACCCATCGAAACATCCGAAGCCGCTGAGAAAGCCACGCGCGGGCGTAAGAAAGCGGGCGAGACAAAAACCAAAACAACTGCAAAAACTCCAAAAACACCTGCCAAAATTGAACCCAGCTTTGAGATTTATCCGGGATGGGAAATTGTTTCAACACAGTACGAAACAGATTTACAACGCTATGTTGAATGGATGCCTTTAGTTTGTGTGTCCGGTTTTCGGAAGATCCAGCTACAAGATACACCAAAGTTCTACGATCGCGAAATGTTGCTGCGTAATTTTTCCGAATGTGCGATCGCGGAAATTGTCACTCAAACCCCCATCCCAGCATCGTTTGAAAATAAGATTGCGGATTCTTTACTCCAAATCTGCCTCAACCAAACACGAAAAATCGCGCGAGTAAGCCTTGAGCAATACCGGCAATGGCAAACCTGGCGCGATCGCATTACGCGCAATCAATCTGCTGACTCATTCTCCCTCTGCTTTCAACTACAATCCCCCGAAAACCCCGAACAGCCTTGGGTTTTAGAGTTTCAGGTGGCTGCGAAAAAAGACCCATCTCTGCGGATGCCGTTGCAGGATTATTGGCAATCGCGATCGACTCAACAAAAACAGTTGCAAACACAATTCGGAGACAACTTTGACCAACATTTGCTGACAAATCTCGGCTACGCTGCCCGCATTTATCCCCAACTTTGGCAAGGGCTAGAAACCGACAAACCCGTTAACATTACCCTCGGCTTAGATGATGCTTTTACCTTTCTCAGCGAGTCCGCTTGGGTATTAGAAGATGCCGGATACAAAGTGATTGTCCCCGCTTGGTGGACGCCGAAGGGACGACAACGGGCGAAGATTCGCCTGCAAGTCAAAGGGAAGGACAGCAAGAGCCCTGCAATCAAGGGCAAGGGATTATTTTCGGCGGATTCCTTGGTGGAATATCAATATGAATTGGCGATCGGGGGTGAACGGGTTAGCGAACAAGAATGGCAGGCGTTAGTAAATAGCAAAACACCGCTGGTGCAGTTCCGAGGACAATGGATGGAACTGGACAAAGACAAGATGCAGGAGATGTTGGAGTTTTGGAAAAAACATCGCCAAGAAAACCCCGATTTAAGCCTAATTGACTTTATGAAGTTGACGGCCGAAGGAGAAGCGAGCGAACAGTTGGAGGTTGAGCGCGATCGGGCTTTATCGGATATGTTGGAGAAGCTGAACGATAAGAGTCGGTTAGAGTTAATTGCAGATCCAGCAAAGTTTCAGGGCAAGTTACGGGATTACCAAAAGCGCGGCGTTTCTTGGTTAAGTTATTTGGAAAGTTTGGGATTAAATGGCTGTCTTGCCGATGATATGGGTTTGGGTAAATCAGCGCAGGTAATTGCTCGATTATTGCAAGAGCGGGAAGTTTTATCTACTACAAAAGAGACAGAAAAAGAGACAGAAAAAGCGATCGCACCTTCGGTTCTACCCACGCTGCTAATTGCGCCCACATCCGTAGTTGGTAACTGGCAAAAGGAAATGGAAAAGTTTGCTCCAGAATTGCGATCGCTGATTCACCACGGCCCTCAACGTTTGCAAGATGCCAAAGCATTTAAAGCCGCCGTCCAAGATTGTGATATGTTGATTACTTCCTTTACCTTGGTGCGAAAAGATGAGAAGCTGTTGAGCAGCGTAGCGTGGCATCGCGTGGTAATTGATGAAGCGCAGAATATTAAAAATCCGAAAGCGGCGCAAACCAAGGCGATTTTAAAGTTACCCGCTACCCATCGACTAGCATTGACTGGAACACCCGTGGAAAATCGATTGCTGGATTTATGGTCAATTTTTAATTTCCTCAATCCGGGCTATCTGGGTAAAGAGGCGCAGTTTCGGAAGTTGTTTGAGATCCCGATTCAAAAAAATAGCAATCGCACGCAATCGGCAGCGCTCAAAAAATTAGTGGAACCCTTTATTCTCCGGCGTCTGAAAACCGATAAGTCGATTATTCAGGATCTCCCCGACAAAGTTGAGCAAAAGCTCTACTGCAATCTCACCCGCGAGCAAGCTTCGCTTTATGAAGCGATCGTCAAAGAGGTAGAACAAGAAATTGACGCGGCGGAAGGGATGAAGCGCAAGGGGATGATTTTGGCGACACTGCTGAAGCTGAAGCAAATTTGTAACCATCCGCGCCAGTTTTTGCAGGATGAAAGTGAGTTTACACCAGAGCGATCGCACAAACTGGAACGGCTGATCGAGATGATTGAGGAAGTCAAAGCAGAAGGCGAAAGTTTATTGGTATTTACGCAGTTTACAGAACTGGGAAGCGCGTTGGAAAAATATATTAAACAAACGCTACATTACAACACTTACTACATCCACGGGGGAACCAGTCGCGAAAAACGGGAACGGATGATTTCAGAGTTTCAAGATCCTGAGTCTGAACCTTCGGTATTTATTCTGTCACTGAAGGCCGGCGGTGTGGGAATTACACTGACAAAAGCCAATCACGTCTTCCATTTCGATCGCTGGTGGAATCCGGCGGTGGAAGATCAGGCGACGGATCGGGCGTTTCGGATTGGACAGGAAAAAAATGTGTTTGTGCATAAGTTTGTGGCAATTGGTACTTTGGAAGAAAAGATTGACCAAATGATTGAGGACAAAAAGAAATTGGCAGGGTCAATTATTGGTGCGGATGAGTCGTGGTTGACTGAGTTGGATAATGAGGCATTTAAGAAATTAATTAGGCTCAATAAAAATGCGGTTCTAGATTAGGAGAAAATCAAAAATATGTCACAATTTACTCGGACTTGGTGGGGCAATAAATTTATCGATGCGTTAGAAAAATTTACAGATTCTGGGCGACTCGGACGGGGACGTTCCTATGCACGGAATGACAAGGTAAAAAGCTTTAAGATTAATGATGGCTTAGTGATGGCAGAAGTAAGGGGGTCGGTAAATCCTTATTTTGGGGTTTATAAGGAGCCACTATACAAAACTAAAATTGAGTTTCAGGCGATTAGTCAGGAAAAGTAGAAAGTGGCGATCGCCCAAATGGCATCCAAAGCCAGCTTCATTTCCCGACTGCTAATAAACGAAATGCCTGACAACATTGAAAATGCTTTCTCACCCCTCGGATTGCACCTTTTACCCAGCAACCGTGAGGACTTTAAAACCACTTGCTCTTGCCCAGACTATAGCAATCCCTGCAAACATATTGCCGGAGTTTATTATTTGGTGGCAGCCGAATTGGACAAAGATCCATTTTTACTGTTTGAACTACGCGGACTTTCTAAGGAAGTGCTGCACCGGGAATTAGCAAAAACGCCTTTGGGCTTGGCGCTTTCTGCAGAGTTAACGGCTGATGCAGCGGCCCCTGTGGCGGTGGATTCCTATTACACGCGGGCGATCGCCAGTGAGGCGCAAACGGTCAGCCTGAAAGAGTTTTGGCACGGTGCGAAGCGATTACCGCAGACGATTGATGTGGGGGTACAGAGTGGCGTAAGTGCGATCGTGGTGAAGAAACAGGGAGATTTTCCACAGTTTTGGCACAAGGATGGTTCGTTTATTGAGGCGATGGAAGAGCTCTATTTGCGGGTGAAGAAGAATAAGTAGTTGGGTGGACAATGTGGCATTGCTGATTGACGGTATGAATTAAGTTCTACTAAAAGACTCCAAGGCACAAAAAGTCTGTCTTCGGCAAAGATTAAAAAATGTACATTCATACTAAAGTTCAGCAACGCCCATCCCTCTACTCTGCAACGCCAAAATGTGTTATCTACTCTACAGCGCGTGCCGGATAAGCTGCTGCAAAAAATTGACTGCCGACAAGTCTGAACATGGCTCCGTATAGTTGGGATTTTGTGCTGCCTGTTCGCGGTTTGTCACTAAAAAGCAAGCAGCCGTGAAATGCCTTTCCCGCACCATCTTCTGACAAAACAGTTCATAGCGTTTAGCATAGCTTGCCCCTCTAAACTCTGGCAGAACCGCGAAATGCGGTTCAGCAACCTGTACCCGGGTGCGCGAGGCAGGACTGTCTTCCAAAACAAACAGATATCCTAACCACGGTGGCGGAGGTGCTTCGCCAAACACCCCTTCCCGGTAAGCTGTCCAGATGTCGAGAGCAGCCCCCATCGCTTCTTCTGTGCGGTTGTTGAAGTTGTTGCCAAAGCTGCCAACCTGGCTCTTCAACTCGATGACTACTTTGAGTTGCCGTTTTTCAGGGTTTACCACCAAAAAGTCGTACATCTTCGTCGGGCGAAAGAACCCCGGTATAACGGTTAGGCTTTTTTTAACGTGGATATGGTTTTGAGGCACACCTGCAGCCAGCAAGAAATTAGTCAGCGTCAGGATGAAACCGTCCATCTGCTTGCCGCCTGTCACCGCACTGCGGTTTCCCTGGTCAACCTTGCCAGCTAGCACCTGGGCTTGTGCCTGGGCGATGCGGGTATCCCAGAAACCCTGCACCGCTTCCTGGAACACATCATCGGGGATGATGGGTGTCTGTCCCGTCATTCAGCAACCTCCCCCATCGTTCTGTCATAGACTACGCGCAAGCCATACGTCTCCTGCATCCGTTTCAGCGCTAGGTGATGGTAAGTTGGCTCAACATCTACCCCGATACTGTTGCGCCCCCAGTTGGCGGCGGCGACGCAGGTTGTTCCTGTCCCCATAAATGGGTCTAGTACCGTGTCCCCTGCAAAAGAAAACATCCGCACCAGTCGTTCTGCCAGTTCCAAAGGATATGGGGCGGGGTGTTGCTTGGTGGAAGCGCCTTTGATATCCTGCCAAATTTGTTGAAACCACTGCCGGTGGAGAGTTTCCGGTATTACGGACAATACCCGTGCTGTGAGGGTGGGACTGCGGTAGCCGCCAGGTTTGCGCTGCATCAGGATAAATTCGATGTCGTTTTTGATGACACCTCCGGGCTCATAAGGTTTGCCGAGAAAACTGGTGCCATTCCCCGCGGCTTCCAGGGAAGCATTGGCGATTTTGTACCAGATAATCGGTGCGAGGTTATCAAATCCCAGATGGCGACAGTGTTCCTGAATACTCGCGTGCAGGGGAAATACCATGTGCCTGCCAAACCGCCTGCGGGCAACACAGACATCGCCCACCACAATCACCAGCCGTCCGCCGGGGACTAAAACCCGCCATACCTGCTGCCATACTCGATCGAGCTCCTGCAAAAACTTTTCGTAGTCTGCTATTTCGCCAAGCTGGTTGAGATTTTTGAGATATTCTTTTAAATTCCAATACGGGGGCGATGTGACTACCAAATGTACGCTTTCATCGGGAATATGTGTCAAGTTTCGGCTATCGCCCTGTAGCAGGGAATGGAAAGATGGCAACCCCTGCACCCGATTCTGAATTTCCTGGATCAACGCCTTATTTTTGCTGATGGCAGGAATGGCGCGTTGCTCGTCTGCTGTTAGTAATGCCGTTGCTTCCTCGGGTACAAGGCTTTTATCCTGTAGCGCTTGTTTCAACGGTTCGGCTGCTTCCTGACACAGCAACCGCGTTGAAATATTAACCTTGCTTAAACTCGAAGACTTCATACATTGGGTACAATAATTATGTTCATAATATCAGCTTTGCGATCCACAAAAATCATACGATCCTTATTTGATGATCTTAGACTATAATTAAAGTAGTGCGACTGTTAAAAAAGTAGACTTTTTAGTTACAGCAAGCTTTGGCAATTTCAAATTAGAATCTAGCATTAACTGATGTTACAAAGAGAAGAACTGTTAAAAGGCATCGAAAACCGCGAATGCGTGGCGCGAGTGATTGACTGCGCCGAACAAGCTATCAAAACTTGGGAGGTTACTCTGACTGATTTTATGTCGCCTCCTGAATTGGCGGATGCTAAGGTTGTATTTAATCGTTTAAGCGATGTGGAGTTGGTGGCTTGGGGCGGGTATCCGCAGGCTGAAAGGCAAAGAATTGCGATCGCCCGATCGGAAATTGCGATCGACTCTGAAGCGGTTAGTATTGCTGCGGTGGAGATTGCTGGCAATTTCTTGTTCGACACCGCCAGTCACCGCGACTTTTTGGGGGCGATGTTGGGTACGGGAATTGTCCGCGAGAAAACGGGCGACGTGATTGTTTTGGGAGAACGCGGCGCGCAAGCCATTGTCATGCCGGAGATGGTAGAGTATTTGGAGATGAGTTTGCAGCAAGTGCGATCGGTGCCTGTGAAAACTCGGCGCATTGAGTTGAGCGAACTCAAAATTAGAGAACCGAAAAAGAAAGAAATGACCACTGTTGAAGCATCGATGAGATTGGATGCTGTTGCGTCGGCTGGATTCGCAATGTCTCGCAGCAAAATGGCCGATTTGATTGGCAGCGGTGACGTGCGAGTTAACTGGAAAGACATTACTCAAGCTAGTTATAATGTCAAGTCGGGAGATTTAATTGCTGTTACGGGCAAGGGAAGATTGGAAATAGGGGAAGTTATGATTACTAAGAAGGAACGCTATCGAGTGCAGTTAACTCGATATTTGTAATATATAGCCCAGAAACCGATTCTTTTCCGAGAATATGGATACACCGCCTAAAAACTGCGAAAAACTCGGTTTCTTTGGTTTCTGTGGTAGTCCTGGGCGCTTGGTAAAATTGGGGAAAATTCATTTGTTTGTGAGTGCGATTATTTGTCCGCGGGCTAGTTTGTTTGTCCGCGAGTCCGCCAGGGGTTGAAACCCCTGTCTCATAGCTAAAGTCGGTTGAAACCGACTGAAGAATGGTGACAAATATTTGATTGTTTATTTAATTTGTTTTTCAGTCCTCTTTGAGAGGACTTTCGCTATGAGACGGGGGTTTCACCCCCCGGCGGACTAGACTATTAGACCTCTTGCAAAAATAATTAGGACGGGCTCTCCGGCTCATCAATTGATGAAAAGGATTTTTGCAAGAGGACTATTCCTCTTTCGTCCGAAACACCTTTTCTATCGACTTCACCACAAGTTCTCGCGGCATCAATCGAGGCATATTGGCGATGATTTGATTGGGAATTCCCCCTGTCACAACATTAGACTCATTTTTGTCTAAAGCTTTCAAAGCATCTCGCACTACTTCCGCCGCAGGAACGAGTTTTTGCCCGCTGCTGGATGCCATAGCTTTCGGAAATTCAGCTATTGCGAAAAAGTCCGATTCTGTCGGTCCTGGACAAAGGCACAAAACGCGAATTCCTAAATCTTTATTTTCCGCCCAAAGCCCAAAGTGCCTCGCTGAAACTCAAAACAAAGGCTTTAGTAGCTGCATACATCGACAAGTACGGCATCGGTTGAAAAGCTGCGATCGAACTAACATTGATGATACTTCCTGCTTTTCGCTGCCGCATTCCCTGCAAAAATAAGTGCGATAGTTCAACTAATGCTACAATATTTAGTTGCACCATTGTTAGTTGTTTCGCAAGCGGGCGATCCTCTTCGAGGGCTTCGCTAACGACAAAAACACCGTAATCGCCAAAACCCGCATTATTCACCAACAAATCAACCGTCCAACCTTTTTTAACAACCGTATCAAATACAGCAGTTCCAGCGCCCGGTGCGCTCAAATCTTGCACGATTACTTCTACCTGAACCTTTAATTCCTGTTGCAGTTTAGCAGCTAACTGTTGCAATTTATCTGCGGAACGAGCTACCAAGATTAGATTGTGCTGGCGTTTGGCTAATTCGGCGGCAAAGGCTGCACCAATTCTGCCAGAAGCACCGGTGATTAAAGCAGTGGGCATGAACTTAATTCGGATTATTTGATAGGAAGTTTATATATTTTAACAATTATTTTGGCGGGAACCTGTAAAATAATTAAAAGGGAATAGGTGAGTTTTATGGCGCGTCTTACCGATCGAGCTTTTGAAATTTTGCAGGCCGAAGTTGACAAGTGCGCGGCGGCTGATAGTCTAGCGGGTGAAGTGTACCGACGCATGGTAATCAAGCGGTTGGAGAAACTTCGATCGCAAAACGGCACTTTCGCATCAAGAGAAGAAATCCGCGATACCTTCAAAGACGAATTTCCCAACTTCAGCGAAAAAGCTCTCAAAGCTGCTGTCAAAGCCAATCGCCCACCCGGATTGTTCGGTAAAATCATCTTTGCTGGGAGTTTGTTGGGAAGTGCAGCGGGGATAATTTGGCTGATTAACCTACCTTTTCCGATGATTCGCTGGCCCGTGGCGAAAACAATGCCGATATTGTTGCTGCCGAGTTTTATGAGTATGGATCACAATTATCGGCAGGCGATCGCCCTTGTGGAACAATCTGATCAACTAATCAATAAAGCCACTGCTGTCGCTGATTTTGACTTGGGCGAAATTAAAGCAAAAGAGGCTCAAAAACATCTCGACGCTTTGCCGGTTTGGTTTTTAGGTTACTATCCACAAACTTACTGCTCTTTTTTCGGCTGCCGTTGGCGGTTTACACTCGATGAATTTCAAGCCGCCCGCAAAAATGTCGGGCGGATGGAGGCTCAGATTTTCCAGCAAAAAAATGCTTTTAGTCAGTTAAATCAAGTCGAACAAACTCTCAACGCGGCGAAACAGCAGTATCAGGAAGCCAAAACCGCTGCAGATAGACAAAAAGCGACAGTAAATTGGCAAAGTGCGATCGACCAACTCAATCAAATTCCCGCCGAAACCCTCGCAGGAGAAACGGCTAAGAAAATACTCAAAGCAGCAGAAAGAGACTTTCAAGCAATGGGCGGCGTCGCCACCGGTTCTGTACAGGCTGACAACTTAATTGAAGCTGCTAAAGAATTTGCTCTCTCCGCCGCCGTCGCCTCCCAAAAACCTCCCCATCCCGCCGCACAGTGGGAGCAAATAGCAGAATTGTGGCAAGAAGGAATTAACAGACTAAAATTAATTTCTGTCGATAACCCGGGTTATCTCGATGCTCAAACTAAACTCGCTGAATATCAAAAGAATTTAGGAATTACCCAGATTAGACTGCAAGCAGAAAAAGATTCTGCAACAGCTTTGCAAGCAGCTAAAAACTTGTTTGCCAACTTGCAAAAAGATGTGAATTCTCAAAATCCCGGTTACTCCCTCAGCCAGTTGCAACAAATTATCAATCAATTAGAATCCGTCAAACCGGGGACAACTGTTTATCCCGAATCCCAAAAATGGCTGCAATCTGCTCGCAAAAAACAGCAAGAATGGCAAAAAAATTAGCTGTTGACTGTTAACTGTTGACTGTTAACTGTTAACCGTTGAATAAGGAATGAGAATTAAATAACTTACAATGCGTGATGGTTCTTGTGGGATGGGCGTCCCGCCCGTCCAGAAAGGGCGGGCGGGACGCCCAACCCCTACTCCCCACAAACTTGTGTAAATTATTTAATTCGCGATCCTAATGACTCATATCATGTCTGATCGATTAACCATAATATCCTGGTCGGGGCGGGTTTTTGAGATTGTCAATTATTCGCAGGTATTGTTGGTAAACCCGCCCCTACAAAAATCGCGGTCGCTCGACCGGACATAATATGACTAATGACTAATGCCAACAACCAACTGCCAACTGCCAACTGACAACTAACAAATTACCAAGTCGGGTCAACATACAGATTAATTGTCACTTGCTTTTTCCCCGAAGGGATGCCGGAAATACAGGCACAAATCGTATCTCCGCCATCAATTTCTACTTCGCAAGCGTGACAAGAACCCATGAGACAGCCGGTAGGAATAGAAACCCCTGCACGTTTAGCTACATCTAGTAAAAGCTCTCCTGGTTCAGCTTCAACTGTCACGTTATCTGGTAAAAAACAAACTTTTGTCATTGAATTTGAACCTCAACTATCACAAACAATAATTAACAGTTAACAGTTAACAGTCAACAGTCAACAGTCAACAGTCAACAGTTAACTAATTAGCCTAAAATATGCTTGATATCTAAATGCTTTTCCACTGTATCTGCTAGAGAGTCTAACAGAGTTTCGCGGTGTTCTCGGTAATTAGGAATACCTGTAGGCAACGCGCGGAGTCCCCGCTGCTGCCGCAAGTGATTTAACCAAGCTCGCCGCCAAGCTCCGTTGTCAAAGATGCCGTGCAGGTATGTGCCCCAAATTGATTGAGAAGTATTGACAATGCCTAAACTAGCATCGTCAAATAGCGGTTGAGTCAAATCAGACTCTAGGATTTGCGTTTTTCCTTGATGAATTTCGTAACCGGAAACGGGCAAACCCGGTTGAGGATAGTTAGATGTTACGATGCGTTGGCGGGCAATTTTGTTCGGTGCCATCGCAGTTTTCAAAGGCAGCAATCCCAATCCAGGGAATTCTCCCTTTTCTCCCTCAATGCCTTCTTTATCGGTGATACTTTGTCCCAGCATCTGAAAGCCGCCACAAACTCCCATGACTGTACCGCCAGCTACTAAATAATTTTGAATAGCTTTTGCCATACCTGTTTGGCGCAGCACTTGCAAATCGGAAATTGTAGTTTTAGAGCCTGGTAAAATCACGGCGTCTGGATGGCCTAAATGGTCTTTTGGGCTGACATATTTGACTGTGACGGTAGTTTCCGACTCCAGGGGGTCAAAGTCGGTAAAATTGGAAATTCGGGGCAGGCGGATGACGGAAATATTGATGTCGGTTTGAGCATTGGGAGAACGCCGATCGAGTAAATCGAGAGAATCTTCTGAGGGAAACACTTCGTCTATCCAAGGAATTACCCCAACTACCGGGATTCCCGTCCTTTCTTCTAGCCAAGTCAAACCAGGATCTAATATCGATTTTTGCCCTCGGAACTTATTAATAATGAATCCTTTAATTAAAGCTCGTTCGTCGGGATCTAGCAATTCCAAAGTACCGATTATGTGAGCAAAAGCACCGCCGCGATCGATATCAACTACTAGCAAAGTCCGAGCCTTTAAATATTTAGCTACCCGCATATTTGTTAAATCGCGGTGTTTGAGATTAATCTCAGCAGGGCTGCCGGCTCCCTCACAGACAATCATGTCAAATTCTTGACCGAGAAATTCTAAAGATTCCCGAATAGCTTGCCAGCCGATATCGAAATACTGTTCATAATATTGAGATGCTCGCACATTTGCGATCGCCCGGCCCTTGACAATCAATTGAGAAGTCATGTCTCCTTGTGGCTTGAGCAAAATCGGATTCATTTCTACCCAAGGTGCGACGCCCGCAGCCCAAGCTTGCACTGCTTGAGCGTAACCAATCTCTCCGCCGGCGGCTGTGACATAGGAATTCAGTGCCATATTCTGACCTTTAAACGGAGTTACCCGCCAGCCTCGCCGAGAAAAGATTCGACACAACGCTGCCACGAGTAAAGATTTCCCTGCGTGAGATGTTGTTCCCACGACCATAATTGCTTTCATAATATTAAAAGAGAAGGAAGAAGGAAGAGCCAAGAGCCAAGAGCGAAGAAGGAAGAGGGAAGAGGGAAGAGGGAAGAAGTAAAAAGTAAGAAGTAAAAAGTAAAAAGTAAGAAGTAAGAAGGCAGAAGGCAGAATCAAAAAAAATTCTGATTTCTACCTTTTGCTTTTAGCCTCAAGATGAGGGCTTATCTTCGTCGGATAGATTTTCAGACTTGGATTCATCGGCCGCTTGAGCAGCTTATACTAGCTCCGAAGGGGGGGGATTCGGGCGAATCAATTCCGGTTGTTCTCCCTCAGAAGATGGTGTTTTATCTGTGGAAGGGGGGGGATTCGGGCGAATCAATTCCGGTTGTTCTCCCTCAGAAGATGGTGTTTTATCTGTGGATTCGATCGAGATCACTGATACTGAAACCGTTTCCACCTGCACGATCAACCCAGGTTCTCCCGGTACTTCTATCTCTACAGGCGCTGCCATTTCCACCACAGTCATTTCCAGAGATACAGCAGGGGCTGCTGCTTCTGGTACGCCTGCTGCTGCTTCCGGTTCACCAACTGCAGCCAGCGGTGTCTGGGTTTCCAGGGATAAAGCAGGGGCTGCTGCTTCTGGTACGCCTGCTGCTGCTTCCGGTTCACCAACTGCAGCCAGCGGTGTCTGGATTTGGGCGGACGATCGATCTTTGATCGGAGTTTCCCCTATTTTGTCAGAACTCCCTGTTTCTGCCACCATCAACTCGGCCATTGCTTCAACATCGGTTGGAAACGGCACTCCAAGGCTTGTTTCAACAGCAGTTTTGCTAGTTTCTGCTGCAACTTCCGCAGCCGCCTCGGCTAATTCTGATTCGAGAATCAGGTCGATATCCGGTGCAGGAGTCGTGATTTTAGATTCAGGTGCGATCGATTCTGGAGTCGCTGAAGGTTTTGGCGTCTGGGGAGTTGCATCAGACTTGTTTTTACCAGCACCTCGTCCCAAAATACCGCCGAGACTATTTTTGATATTGCCGAACAGACTTCCGAAACCGCCGGATTTTTTAGCAGGTTTGGCAGGAGTTGAGTTTGCCGTTGGGGCTGCCGTTGGTTTCGCCGTTGGGGCTGCCGTTGGGGCTGCCGAACTAGCAGCAGACTCAGAATCTTGAGCCATCGCCCTCCATGTCTTCTCAAAATCGTCATCTTCGGGCTGCTGTTGAGGTTCGGGCTGAGCCTCTGCTGGCTCCACAGTTGGTGCAACGGCTATTTCTGAAATTTCTAGAGGTAGAGGTAGAGGAGTGAAGCTGCTGGCTGCTGATTCTGTTGGGGGTTGTGAAGTCTCAGCAACAGGAGTTTCGACTGAAAACACTGGTATTTCTCCAATTGCAGGTGGTTTCGAGTCGGAAATTTTCAAGTCAGGGACGATCGAACTTTCAGCAATACTTTCAGCTATGGGAGGAATCGCTGGCTGTTCCTCTAGCTTTACCTCGCCCTTATCCAGAGTGGGTGCTGGAACCACATCAGTTTTCGGTTTGGGCGATCGAACAAACTTAGGTTTTTTCGCTGCGGGCTCTTTTTTCTTGGCAAACAAGCCAGCAAACGGCACGCCTGCTGCAGCCAAATTCGCCGACTGAGGAATCGGCGTTTGCTCAGCAACGGGCGTCACCTGCCGGCGCAAAGTCAGAGTTTCCCAGGCAAACCAGCCCAACATCGCCACGCCCGCCATTTGACCAAGCAGGAGAGCACCAGTAATTCGTCCCGCACAAGCCCATAAAATTAACGCATAAAAAAGCCCTACCCCGCTCCAGGTAAAATCATTTTTGCGGTGTACTTCTGGAAAAAAGAAGGCCGCCATGTAAATACTGAAGCTGCCTAGACCGACCGCCAACGCCAGAAAGTATGCAAGCATATTGTCGGTACCTCCGCTGTGTCAAATAACTTCTACGCGCTAATTCTACCTTTGTGAGAGACCCAACGGCTTCTTTCTCTAGGACAATTCTTGATTTTTAGGGAAGTTTGCCAACGAACCAGTGCAAGGAATTTAACAGGTTCAACGGATGTTGACGGTAGAAGTGCGAGGAAAGATTTCCCACTCTCCCCCACTTCCCTACTGCCCATCACCCCCATCCCCACACCCCCTATCCCCATCACCCCCTCCTCAGTGGTGATAGATGTCACTTAACTATGCCCGTGCGATCGCACCAAGCGACTGAGGATGTTTATATGTTGTAGGTGTAAGAGGAATTATGCCCTAGGGCGTATGTATTGGAGACACTGCCATGTTAGAAAAAGTATTATTAGCTGCCGGCTTAACCTTATCGCTTCACATATTTCCCGGACTAAGCACTTCCGCGCCGTTACCGAAAAATTTGGTATTGCGATCGAGCGATCGTCCTACTCAAACCCTGAAACTTCCCCTCGTTGCAATACCTGTGGGCTTCAATCCGAACGTCGAATCCTAATGATAGGTGCCAGATTATACGTGCAAGTGCGATCGGACTTAGGCACAGTCTTTCTAATATTTTTTTCGAGCTGTTCTCTTTTTTATGTGACTGTTCACAACTCATCAGTTTGTAGTCAGGGCTTTAGTCCTCATTAATATTACCTAATAAGGACTAAAGCCCTGACTACAAACCGTAGGCAAATAATTAGTAGCAGATAGAACATTAATTCCCCTAACATACTAGACAAATCTCAACATTAGGTTGTCTCATAGAGACATTCAAACCTTAAAAAACTTGGGAAACCTTGAGTAAAAGCTCAAAATAGATATATGATGTCAGATTGAGCTTAAAGCTAATAAGCACATTGACTATTGAATTAAGGACAGCGAAAATGGGACTTAGCGATATTCTATTGAATGAAAACAACAGAGACACTTTTGTTGATGACTGTGTAAAGTTGATTGACAAACACGTTGCAGCAGCACCAGGATTGGGCGGTCTGGCTCTGAAAGCTGCCTACTCTACTGTCAAGGGGATACGGGCTGACTATTGCGCCCAAGTCGTCGATCAACTTCTGCCAGAAATCTCGATCGCACTCGATCCCATCTGGACTGAAGCGGTAAACAATGGCAACCCAGTCCAATATCTTGCTGAAAGAAAAGCTAAAGTGGCAGACGAATTGCTCCAAATCAGTGACAAAAGGGTTGAGAAAAGCACAAGAGCGATTGTTAAAGGCGCCTATGCCAAACTCCGCCCCTCAGCTAAGACTTACGTGGAAAACGGAGTACCGGATTTAGCCGAAATTATTAATAAACATAGTGCGATCTGATCTTGAATGGGCAGGGACTTCCCGCCTGCTAAGCTGTTGAGCATTTAAATTGCATATTTTTGGCGGTGCTGGAAAGCAACAGCCCACAAGATTTTGATTATTGCTTTAGATGCAATTTAAATGCTGATTAGCTTAGTTAAATGTTGGGACACAAAAGCTATCAAGAAATCGGGAATAGGAAGGAAAACTCAGGATTTTAACCCAGAACCTTCATTAGACAAGATTGCATAAGTCTTTGATTGATACATAAACCGTAGATGTTAGGCAGATAGATACAGATTAACGCAGATAATTTCAAGTCTTGAGAGCTAATGAATACAATGTTGTCTACTCATAAACTCTGTTGCGGTGAAGCTACTTATCCATTCCCAACCATCCACTGATTTGCAGCCAATATTTTAAACATCGCCTGTCCGGTAATTCCCAACCCCAATAACATTACAAACATCGCACTAATCGCCGGCAGAAATTTGACTGCTGTGATCTGTTTTGGCAGTTTATCAAAATTTCGTTTGGCATAAACTAAGATTAATCCGATCGCACTCAGCACTAAAGCCAATCCCAAACTGAATGCTACCACTAGGGTCATTCCCAAACCAACATTGCCCAAAGCCGACGCGCTCAACAACATCACCAAAGCGGAAGGACAAGGCAACAATCCACCAGAAATTCCCAACGCTAATAAGCTTTTCCAAGTAATAGCAGAACCGTCAGCACCGGGAGGCAAATGCGAGTGAATCCGGCCGTCTCCGTGATCGTGGTAGTGGTGAGATATATCTGGTTTTACAGGCTTAAATTCTCGCTCCCAACTTCCTCTACTCAAAAGATTTACTGGTTCTTTACATTCCGCAGTAAAGACTTTACTCCTTAAAAACCAGTTTTTATTGAAAAATTTAGTCTTGATTTTTTTGATAACTTCAGTCCTGACTACCAACCGAGTTTTTAGTTTTTCTAAGAGTAAGTTAAGCCCGATGAAGGCTACTAATAAACCAGAGATTAAACTCAGCCAAGGGTCTAATTTTTCTGGGTCGATTAAGTTAGAAGCAAACAAAGTAATTCCGCCCACAGCAAACACGCCGGCAGTGTGAGTAATTGTAGTCGTCGCTGCTAGAAATAAAGCGTGTACCGGAGTAGCCCGCGAACCCACTAAATAAGCGCCGACTATTGTTTTTCCGTGTCCGGGCGACATCGCGTGCACGCATCCCCAAGCAAATGCTCCCGCTAATGCTAGCAGCAAACTCCAACCTGAATCCCAGATAGATTCCTTTCCTGCTAACAAAAAGTCGCGGTTTTGCGGCGTAAACACAAAGCTTTTTACAACACCCGCTTGCACAATCGTAGCTTGGCAGCTAGCTGTCACCACTCCGGGCAAAAACAGATTGTAATTAATCCGCAATTTCTCTGGTTTGGAGATGGAAATTGAATCAGGTAAACCGGAGGTTTTATTTTGAGAAGATGCGGGCCAGGTGTAGTCTAAAATTAAGGTGCTGTGGGTATTGGGCTGCTGGATTAAGCTGGCGGTTTTAGCTGCTATTTCTAGCGGTTTTACGGCTACGGAGCCTTGAATGTTGCTATTGTTGGTGAGGCGGATTTGTTGGCTAAAAAAGTTTTCTAGCTGTGTTTGGTGGCTGCGAACTTCAGCAGGTTGTAGCTGGCTATCTCGATTGTCGTCGGCGAAGTTTGTTAAGCCTGTTGGGAAGGTTAATGTTACTTCGGTTTGCAAATTGTTGACTACTATTTCTGCTACGGATAAGTCTGACCAATGCGAGTAAACTGGTCGGGTTGAGATTGTTAGTAATAATGAAAGTGTGAGAAAGAATAGGATTAAAAATTTTGGCGGTCGGTTTAGTTTGTATTGCATAAGTATATCCTTTTAAGAGTTTTATCGTCGGGTGGGGGCGGGTTTATTTAAATTGTCTATATCCCATAAAATTATTGGTGAACCCGCCCCTACGGCTCAAAATTCATAACTTCCCAAACCCAATGCTTGGCGGGATCGATCGTCAAAACTCGGGTCAATTTCCTTGGACTTTTGAAAAAAAGCGCGAGATTCAGCATCTTTGCCTAAAGTACGGGCGATCGCACCAGCCCGGTAAAATATACCCGCATCCCGAATGCCCGATCGCATTATTTCGGCCATCACTCGATCGGCCTTTTGCCATTCCCCAGCGGCGGAAAGCGCCCAGGCTAAAGTATCCAGCCCCGCCGCATCCCGCCGAATTTTCACCTCTTCCTGCATTAACGCCAGCGCTTCGGCGACATCCTGCGATCGACCTTTTTCCAGCAGCAAACTCGCCAAATCGCGCCGATGTCCAAAACCGCCAGATCCAGAAACCTGTTCCTGTCGCAACCCAGCTTCAGCTTTGTCGCGAAGTCGCCCGGATTCGATCGCATCTCCCTGCAACTCCTTCACCCTCGCCATACCGCGATCGACAATGCGATCGAACACCGTCGCCACCTGCCCAGAATACGCAGAAACCTTGCTGTAATTAGCCTCTGCTTCCCGATAATTGCCCTGCCGCGTCTCCAAATCCGCCAAATAAATCAGCGCCAGCGGGGATCGCGGCACCAACCGCAGCGCCTCCAAAAACAGCGCTTTCGCCTGCACAAACTGCCCGCGACGCGCGTAAAATCGGCCCAAGAGCGATCGGGCCCGCGCCGAACCCCCAACCTCTCCCGGTTCCTCCGCCGCCATTGCTTGCTGGTAATCCTGCAAAACCTCAGCATCTCGGCCCTGAGACTCTCTCACCAAAGCTCTCAAAGTGAGAGAACCCAAGTTCGGAATCCGGTTAACTAAGGTTTCAGCGGCGACATTTGCATCGCTCACTTTTCCCATCGCCAAGTTAGATGTAACGGAAAGGGCGATCGCATCTTCATTCTCAAAACCCACCTGTTTAGCCAAACGCAAAGCAGTAGCAAAATCGTGTCTGGCCTCGGCAATTCGAGCTAAAACTAACAGCGCACCTTTATTGTCAAAAGCCAAATCGGCGATCGACCTTTCAGCCGCCTGTTCTGCCAACAAAAACCAACCACCCTCCCCAGTTGCGCGAGCCATTTTCAAATAAGATCCCGCCAGTGCCGCCCGGTTCAAACCGCTGCGGGAATCAACAGCCAGCCGCTGCTGATAAAAAACAATTTCTTGCTGAATTGCTTCCTTTTGATTGGGATTATTTCTCAAAGTTTCCGAAAAATGATAGCGGTAATTAGCATCAAGACCAGCCGGACTTTGGTTAGAAAATTTATCTAAAACAAAACGCAAATTAGGAGGGAAATTAACTAATACCATCCCAACTAAAGGGACTACTATCAGCAGCCACCACGACAAAACATCCGATTTTATTTCCGGTTTAGTTTTAGTTTTCATAAATCCGCGTTAATCAGCGTTCATCTGCGGTTAAAAAAAGTATTTTCTATCTGTCATTAGCCAATGACTAATGACTAATGACTAATGACTAATGACTAATGACTAATGACTAATGACTAATGACTAATGACTAATGACTAATGACT